>NZ_JBHYKH010000713.1:0-3572 GCF_042741275.1 Streptomyces sp. NPDC058964 | reverse complement strand
CTAGTGTTTGCTTTGTTTGGGGTGTTGTTTTTTTTTTATATGAGATTGTTGTGTTTGTGGGACACCTCTGTCCCCTTGCACCCGGGGGTGGCCGTGCCCCCGGCCGCCGGGGCGATGTGCCGCGAGCGACCGGAACACCCGTCCCAGGGCGGTCTGTCCGCCGTCATCCGCTACACCGAGTACGGCATCCCGCACATCCTCGCCAAGGACTACACGAACCTCGGCTTCGGCACCGGCTGGGCACAGGCCGCCGACCAGGTGTGCACGCTGGCCGACGGATTCGTCACGGTCCGCGGCGAGCGCTCACGCTTCTTCGGGCCCGGCGCGGCCTCCGACCTGTCGCTCTCCTCGGCGGCCACGAACCTCTCCAGCGACCTGTACTTCCGAGGGGTACGGGACGCGGGCACCGTGCAGAAGCTGCTCGCCGAACCGGCGCCGCAGGGCCCGACCCGCGAGGTGAAGGACCTGATGCGCGGCTTCGCGGCCGGCTACAACGCGTGGCTGGGGCAGAACCGGGTCGACGCCCCGGCCTGCCGGGACGCCGACTGGGTGCGGCCGATCACGGCCGTGGACGTGGCCGCGCGCAGTTTCGCGCTCGCCGTCCTCGGCGGTCAGGGACGCGCCGTGGACGGCATCACGGCCGCACGGCCGCCGGCCGCCACGACACCCGCGGCGGGTGCCCCGGACCCGGCCCGCACCGCACGGGCCACCCGCGCGCTCCTGTCCGCCGACACCGCCGACATGGGGTCGAACGCGGTCGCCTTCAACGGTGCCGGCACGGCGAACGGCCGCGGTCTGCTGCTGGGCAACCCGCACTACCCCTGGCAGGGCGGACGCCGTTTCTGGCAGTCGCAGCAGACCATCCCGGGCAGGCTGAACGTCATGGGCGGCTCGCTGCTCGGCTCCGTCACCATCTCCATCGGCCACAACTCCCGTGTCGCATGGAGCCACACCGTCTCCACCGGCGTCCCCCTCGACCTGGAGCAGCTCACGCTGGATCCGTCCGACCCGACGGTCTACCTCGTCGACGGCAGGCCCGAGCACATGACACGGCGGACGGTCACCGTCCCGGTCAAGGGCGCGGCGCCGGTGACACGCGCCCAGTGGTGGACGCGGTACGGCCCGGTGGTCACCTCGCTCGGCGCCGCGGTGCCGCTGCCCTGGACGTCGACGACGGCTTACGCGCTGAACGACCCCAACGCCTCGAACCTGCGGTTCCCCGACACGGGACTCGGCTTCAGCAAGGCCCGCAGCACGCGGGACGTGCTCGGCGCGATCGAGCGGACCCAGGGCCTGCCGTGGGTGAACACGGTCGCCGCCGACTCCGGCGGTCACACGCTCTTCACCCAGTCACAGGTGCTGCCTCGGATCACCGACGACCTGACACGGCGCTGCTCCACCGCGCTGGGCAGGGCGACTTACCCGTCGTCCGGACTCGCGGTCCTGGACGGCTCGCGGGGTGACTGCGCGCCCGGCAGTGACGCCGACGCCGTTCAGCCGGGCATCTTCGGGCCCTCCAGGATGCCGACGCTCAGGGACACGCCGTACGTGGAGAATTCCAACAACAGCGCCTGGCTGGCCGACGCGGACCGGCCGCTGACCGGATACGAGCGAATTTTCGGGGACATCGGCACGGCCCGTTCGCTGCGCACCCGCGGCGCGCTGGACGACGTCTCGGCGCTGGCGCGGCGGGGCGGTCTGACCGTGGCGGACCTGCAGCGGCATGAGTTCGCGGACCGGGTGACCGCCGGAAACCTGATCGCGGGCGACGCGGCGACGGCGTGCGCGGCGCTCCCGGGCGGCACGGCGACGGGCAGTTCCGGCAAGGCCGTCGACGTGAGCGAGGCGTGCGGCGTGCTCGGGGCCTGGGACCGCACCGCGCCCACCGGCAGCGGGGGCGCGCTGTTATTCGACCGGTTCTGGCGCAACCTGACGGCTGACGTGCCGCCGGCGCGGCTGTGGAAGGTCCCGTTCTCCGCGGCGGACCCGGTGCACACCCCGAACACGCTCGACACGGCGGCGCCGGGCTTCGCCACGGCCCTCGCCGACACGGTCGCCGAGCTGCGGTCCGCAGGCGTCGCCCTCGACTCACCGCTGGGCGACCGCCAGTACGTGGTGCGGAACGGGGAGCACATCCCCGTGCCGGGCGGCACCGAGTCCCTCGGCGTGTGGAACAAGGTGGAGCCGGTGTGGGATCCGGCGCTGGGCGCCTACACCGACGTGTCGTTCGGGTCGAGCTACATCCAGGCCGTCGGCTGGGACGGCGGGCACTGTCCGGTCGCCCGTACGCTGCTGACGTACTCCCAGTCCTCGGACCCGCACTCGCCCCACTACGCCGACCAGACGCGCCTGTACTCGCGGGAGGAATGGGTGACCTCGCGCTTCTGCGAGAACGACATCCTGTCCTCGCCCGCGCTGCGGGTCGTCCGGGTCTCGGAACGCTGACGGCGAGTGTCCCGCCCCGGACGGGGCGGGACACCTCCGCGGGCGAGGCGGGGCCGCGCTGTGCTCACACGGGCCGCGTGCGGCCCTCCCAGTACGGGTCCCTCAGCCGTCGCTTGTACAGCTTGCCGTTGGGGTCGCGGGGCATCTCGGCGGTGAAGTCGATACTCCTGGGCCTCTTGTAGCCGGCGAGCCGCTCCGCGCAGTGGCCGATCAGGGCGGCGGCGAGGTCCGGTCCGGGCTCGTGTCCGGGGGCCGGTTCCACGACCGCCTTGACCTCCTCGCCCCAGTCGTCGTGCGGGATGCCGAAGGCGGCGGCGTCGGCCACGGCGGGGTGGGCGAGGAGGACGGACTCGATCTCGGCGGGGTAGATGTTGACACCGCCGGAGATGATCATGTCGATCTTGCGGTCGCGCAGGAAGAGGTAGCCGTCCTCGTCGAGGTAGCCGAGGTCGCCGACGGTGAAGAAGTCACCGATGCGGTTCTTCCGCGTCTTGGCCTCGTCCTTGTGGTAGGAGAAGCCGCCGGTGTTCATCTTCAGGTAGACGGTGCCGAGTTCACCCGGCGGGAGCGGGCTGCCGTCGTCGTCGAAGATCGCGAGTTCACTGATCGGCCAGGCCTTGCCGACGGTGCCGGGCTTCTTCAGCCAGTCCTCGGCGGGCGCGAAGGCGCCCCCGCCCTCGCTGGCCGCGTAGTACTCCTCGACGCAGTGGCCCCACCAGTCGATCATGGCCCGCTTCACATGGTCGGGGCAGGGCGCGGCACCGTGAATGGCGTGCCGCATCGACGAGACGTCGTACGACCGCCTTGTGTGGTCCGGCAATGCGAGCAGGCGGTGGAACTGTGTCGGCACCATATGTGTGTGCGTGCACTTGTGGGTGTCGATGAGCCGGAGCATCTCCTCCGGTGTCCACTTGTCCATCAGCACCAGCCGGTGACCGATGTGCAGGGACGCGCCGGCGAACTGGAGCACGGCCGTGTGGTACAGCGGTGAGCAGACGAGGTGCACGTTGCCGTCGAACGGCTTGATGCCGAAGATGCCGAGGAAGCCGCCGAGGTAGCTCTCCTCGGGAAGCTTGCCGGGCAGCGGCCGGCGGATGCCGCGCGGGCGGCCGGTGGTGCCGGAGGTG
>NZ_JBHYKH010000712.1:0-3582 GCF_042741275.1 Streptomyces sp. NPDC058964 | reverse complement strand
CTCAGTTTCCGTCTCAGTTGGATTTTTCCTCGGAGCCGGGTGGCGTCCAGAGCGCGTCACCGACCTGCTGGGCGACCTTGCGGAGCATGACTCCCGTCACATGCATGTACCGCGCGCGCATGCGGGCCGCTCCCCCGGGCTCCCAGCCCATGATCGAGTCGATCACGACGTCCGGGACGCCAAGGATCAGAAGGACGGTCGCGGCGGTGTGGCGCGCATCGTGAAGACGGCCGTCCCGGACACCGGCGTCCCGAAGCAGGCGCTTCCAGACGTGGAAGTCGGTGTTCGGGGCTCAGCGGCCCACCGGTCGGTGAGGCGAAGACGTACCCCTTGCCCTCCCAGTCGACGCCGGCCGCGGTCCGCTCCCGCTCCTGGGCCTCCCGGTGCTGGCGAAGGATCTTGATCAGCGGGTCGGGGAGGCCGATAGTCCGCCGTCCGGCCCGGGACTTGGTGGACTTGTGCTCGCGCCGGGTCTGCTCCCGCTTGGGGCAGTAGCCCGCCTTCCGCCCGCACGGGTCGGCACCGCAGCCGTGCGCATACTTGGGGCGCAGCCGGTTCTTGCGGATGCGGACGTATCCCGCCTCGAGGTCGACGTTCTCCCAGTGCAGCCCGAGCGCTTCCCCTTGCCGCAGGCCGAGCGCCAGGGCGACAACCCACCGTGCGCTGTTGCGGAGCTTGGCCGCTTCGACGAGCAGGCTCTGAACCTCTTCGATCGTGTACGGCTCGATGTCCTCTTCTTCGAGCCGGGGCGCCTTGGCGATCTCCGCCGCGTTGGTCGGGACGTGCCCGCGCCTCACCGCCTCACCGAGGGCGACCCGGATCGTCCGGTGGACGTGGTGGGCGGTGCCGGCGGAGCTCCCGGAGTCCTGCATCTTCCGGTAGAAGCGCTCCAGGTGCTCGGGCTCCAGGCGGTCAAGCTTGTGGGCACCCAGGCCGGGCACGAGGTGAACGCGAACGTCGACCTCGTACCCGTCGTACGTGTTCTCGGAGACGTACGGCTTCGCGATGTTCTCGACCCAGTGCTCCAGCCAGGACTGGACGGTCCAGCTCTTGCCCACCTTCCTGAGCTTCTTCTCATCCCGCGCCCGCTCCATCTCGCGAACGGCCTTGGTCACCTCGGCCTTGGTCTTTCGCTCGATGTGGCGGCGGTCAGGCTTGCCGTCATCGCGGACGCCGACCGTCACTCGTCCGTGCCATTTGCCGTCCTTGCCGAGGTAGATCGAGGAGGCACCGTTGGGCTGACGAGTGCGCTTCTGCTCTGCCATGCCGCTCCCCCTCAGGCCGCTTCGGCAGGCCGATGGCGCAGCTTGGCCACGTAGGCGGGCACGGCATCGACGGGGACTCGACGAAGCCGCCCGACAGTGACCGACTCGATCTCACCAGCGAGGACAAGCCGGAAGCACGTCGTACGGCCGATACGGAGCCGCCGAGCCGCCTCCTCCACAGTCAGGAGCACCAGCGAGGGATCAGCCGTCTCCGGCAGGGCAACGGTCGGTCGGGGCTCAACCATGGGTCGGTTCTCCTTCCGTTACGGGGGCGGGTTCGAGGGATGCGGTGAGCCAGGATTCGGCAGCGCTGAGGCCGGTTCCGGCGAAGACCCAGTGGGCGAGGACGAGCGTGGTATCACCGTCCTGCTGCGTAACAGCCGAGGTGGCTTGTGCGCGGCGCCAGTCGGCGCGGGCATCGCGGAGAGCCCCGAGCGTGGTCGAGTAGCGGCGGGACTTGGTGGAGAAGTGGCCGCGGAAGCCGAGCATGTGGGCCCACGCGCGCAGGCGGAGGTCTGCCAGGTCGGGGCGTGCGCCGAGGGCCCAGGCGGTACGGATCATGCGCCGGGCGTGTTCGGGGATCTGAGCTTGTGCCAGCTCAGCCAGGAAGCGGATCGGCCGGTCCAGGGTGCCCGTGGCCGTCTCGGCGCCCTTGGTGGCGTACTTGGCGATGTATGCCGCTACGGCCCGCTCGGTCAGCTCCTGGCCTCCGTCGAAGTCGGCGGAGCGGATCGGGCGGACGTCGAGCTGTCGGCCGAAGACGAAGGTGTGCGATCGGCCGTCGATCTCCGGGCCGCCGATGCGCGCCGCAGTGGCAGCCGCGCGGATGGCATCGGCCAGCAGCTCGGTCGTGGCCCAGGCCGATCCAAAAGCAGGTGCGCGACGGCTGGGAGCTCTGCCGGATCCTGCGGGCTGTGGTGGGTGGGATCGTGGGTGGCTGGGGTGATCGCCGACGGGTGACCCCTGTCACAACTCCCCGTCCCTGCAAGCAAATCCGCGTCCGAATACCCGAGATCGAATTTGCGAATCGCCGATCTGCGCCCACAATGACCCCCGTCAGACCACGAAAAACCCGCCCTCGCCGAACAGGTTCCTAGGCGTGCACGGCAGGGCGGGTCTCCGAACCTCCAGGAGGCTCAAGCATGAGTGTGTCGCCTACCCCTCAGGGGATGTCAATTCCGATCAACCCCGAGCGGCTGATCACGGTCATCGTCTTGATCGTGCTCGTCACCGCACCGGTCGCCGAAATCGTTAGCGCGTACGCAGATGCAGCCGCATTGGTGACCTTGCTCCTCGGCGGGTGCGGAGCAGCAGTGACCCACGGCAACCGCAGCAGCTAGTCCAGGCCCCGTGCCCCAGTCGTGCCCGATCGAGCGGGGAATCACGGGGAACACCGGGTAGACACCGAGCCCGAACACGCGAACGGCCCCTGACCAGATATCCAGGTCAGGGGCCGTTTCTGCTGCTCTCAGTGCGGAGGCGGTGGGATTTGAACCCACGGTGACATCGCTGCCACGACGGTTTTCAAGATCGCTCGCCCTGGCATGCAGCAACCGACTCCTGACTGAGGACGCCCCCGCTTCAATGCCTCCCGCGCCGCGTCAGGTAGCGGAGGATCGCGGTCCCTGCCAGGAGGCCGCCCGTCAGTGGTACGAGGACCTTCACCCAGGGATCTCGGATGGGCTTGTACCTGGTCCTGCCCTCTTTGATCTCGATAAAGCCGAGCGGCCTTGCTTCGGCCCCGCCGCCGACCACGCCGTCATGGCCGGCCTCCTGGCCGGTGTTGCCGCCGAAGCCGAACCCGATCCGCGCCACGGGGATCACGGTGACGTCCTGGCTCACGACGGGCTCGCCGAACACGACGCTGCCCGGGGCCCGGCCGCCGAGCTTGTCGGCCAGCTGTTCCAGCAGGACGGCAGAGACGCGGTCTGCCGTCCCGGCTTCCAGTCGTGCGTTCAGCGACTCTTCCTCTTCGTCTGCGCGGCTCATGGCAGCATCCTCGTACGGACGAAGCCGTCAGACCAGCGATCTGGCAGGTCGGACGCATCAGCCCTGCGTGCCCATCCGTCTCAGTTTCCGTCTCATTCAGCACCGTTCACGACCGTTCAGGCGAGGCTCGAAGCCGTTCCCGCACCGGCGGCCAGCCGCCCATGAACCCAGGTGAACGCCCCAATACGCAGCCCGCCACCCCACCAACACAGTTGGAAAGCGTGTTGGGGGCAACCCCTCACGAGTTCGAATCTCGTATCCTCCGCCAGTGCCTCACCGGGCACGATGTCGAAGGGGGCCCCCCCCTGGGGGGGGTCCCCGGGGCCGT
>NZ_JBHYKH010000711.1:0-3584 GCF_042741275.1 Streptomyces sp. NPDC058964 | reverse complement strand
GCGCTGGACTGGCTGGCGGGCCGGGGGCCGCCGGCATTCACCGTCTGGCGGTGGTCGGGGCCCGGGCGCACGGCCGCGGCCAGCTCCTCCACGGAGGCGGGTGTCACCTCCCGGGCGGGACGGGCGGCGACGTTGCCTCCCCAGTTACGCCACGTGCCGTTCTTCCCGCTCGCTGTGGTGCTCAACGGTGCCTCCCCGACCCGCGGCCGGCCTGCTGAGCCGGCGGTACCCGAGGAAACCGACCGCGACCGCGACGGCCCCGGACACGGCCGGAACCCCGTACCCGGCGCGCGCGTCGGCTGCGTCGATGACCCAGCCGGCCACGGAGGAGCCGAGCGCTACCCCGACCGCCAGGCCGGTGCTCACCCAGGTCATCCCCTCGGTGAGTTTCGCGCGAGGTACGTGCTCTTCGATGAGGGACATCGTCGTGATCATCGTCGGCGCGATGGACAGGCCCGCAACGAACAGCGCCACGGCCAGAAGCGGCAGGTTTCCGACCAGTAGGAGGGGGATCATACTCACGGCCATCGCGCATATGCCCAGCAGCCACCGGCGCTCCGGCGCCCCGGCGAAGCGCAGCAGCCCGAACACCACTCCGGCGAGGCAGGAACCGGCCGCATACAGCGCCAGGACCACGCTCGACGCACCCTTGTGGCCGCGCTCGTCGGCGAAGGCCACGGTGACCACGTCGACCGCGCCGAAGATCGTCCCCGTGGCCACGAAGGTGGCCACCAGTACCTGCAGTCCGGGAACGCGTATCGCCGAACCGCCGCCGTGGTGCTCGCGCGGGTGCGGCTCCGGCTCGGTGGCCCGCTGGGCCGTCAGCCAGAGGACGCCGGCGGCCAGGAAGCAGCCGGCCAGCAGTGGTCCCGCCTCCGGGAACCAGGCCGTGGACAGCCCGATGGAGATGATCGGCCCGAAGATGAAGCACACCTCGTCCACCACCGACTCGAACGAGTAGGCGATGTGCAGCTTGGGGGTGCCCCGGTACAGGGCCGCCCAGCGGGCCCGGATCATCGCGCCCAGGCTCGGTACGGAGCCGATTCCGGCGGCGCAGGCGAACAGCACCCAGTCCGGCCACCGGTAGTGCGCGGCGAACAGCAGTCCGGCCGCAGCGGCGAGCGCGACCAGCGTCGCCGGGCGCAGCACCCGGCGCTGCCCGTACTGGTCCACCAGCCGCGAGACCTGCGGACCGGCCGCCGCCGCGGACAGCGCGATGGTCGCCGACAACGCGCCCGCGAGCCCGTACCGCCCGGTCAGCTGGGAGATCATCGTGACCACGCCGATGCCCATCATCGACAGCGGCATCCGGCCGAGGAAGCCCGCGGCGGAGAAGGCCCTGGTGCCTGGAGCGGCGAACAGGGCGCGATAAGGGCTGGCCACGGGGTCTCCGTAAGGTGTGAAGAGAGTCGTTACAGCTTACGGGTAAGGCGACCCTAACGCACCGCCCTGAACCGTACTCGTCACCCCGCTGTTTCCCGGCTGTCAGTGCCGGGTGGCAGGATCGGACCCATGCCAGACGCGCTCGATGCCACCCCCTACGACGCCCTGCTCCTGCTCTCCTTCGGCGGCCCGGAAGGCCCGGACGACGTGGTTCCGTTCCTGGAGAACGTGACGCGCGGGCGCGGCATCCCCAAGGAACGCCTCAAGGAAGTCGGGCAGCACTACTTCCTGTTCGGCGGGGTCAGCCCCATCAACGCCCAGAACCGCGCCCTGCTGGACGTCCTGCGCAAGGACTTCGCCGAGCACGGCCTGGACCTGCCCGTCTACTGGGGCAACCGCAACTGGGCGCCCTACCTGACCGACACCCTGCGCGAGATGGTCGCCGACGGCCGCCGCCGCATCCTGGTCCTGGCCACCAGCGCCTTCGCCTCCTACTCGGGCTGCCGCCAGTACCGCGAGAACCTCGCGGACTCGCTGGCCGCGCTGGAGGCCGAGGGCCTGGAGCTGCCGAGGATCGACAAGCTGCGGCACTACTTCAACCACCCGGGCTTCCTGGAGCCGATGATCGACGGTGTCGTCGAGTCCCTCGCCGACCTCCCCGAGGACGTCCGGGACGGCGCCCACATCGCCTTCACCACCCACTCCATCCCGGACTCCGCCGCCGACACCTCCGGCCCGGTCGAGGGCCACGGCGAGGGCGGCGCGTACGTCGAGCAGCACCTGGACGTGGCCCAGCTGATCGCCGACGCCGTCCGCGAGCGCACCGGGGTCGGCCATCCCTGGCGGCTCGTCTACCAGTCCCGCTCCGGAGCCCCGCACATCCCCTGGCTGGAGCCCGACATCTGCGACCACCTGGAGGCGCTGCACGAGGCCGGCGCCCCCGCCGTGGTGATGGCCCCCATCGGCTTCGTCTCCGACCACATGGAGGTTCTCTACGACCTCGACACCGAGGCGGAGGCCAAGGCCGGGGAACTGGGCCTGCCGGTGCGCCGGTCGCCCACCGTGGGCGCCGACCCGAGGTTCGCCGCGGCGGTCCGTGAGCTGATCCTGGAGCGCGCCGCCGCGGAGAGCGGCCGGGATGTCACCCCGTGCGCCCTGGGCGCGCTCGGCGCGAGCCACGACCTCTGCCCGGTCGGCTGCTGCCCGGCCCGCGCCCCCCGCCCCGCCGCCGCGGGTGCCGACAGCCCCTACGCGTGAGGAGCCCCGTGACCCGCCCCGCGCACGACCCCCTGCACACGGACCTGCTCGAGCTGGCGCGGGAGGCCGCCCGTCGCGCCGGTGAGCTGCTGCGCGACGGCCGCCCCGCCGACCTCGCCGTCGCCGCCACCAAGTCCAGCCCCATCGACGTCGTGACCGAGATGGACATCGCGGCGGAGAAGCTGATCACCGACCTGATCGCCGGGTACCGCCCCGACGACGGCTTCCTCGGCGAGGAGGGCGCCGCCATCGAGGGCACCAGCGGCATCCGCTGGGTGATCGACCCGCTCGACGGCACGGTCAACTATCTGTACGGCCTGCCCACCTGGGCGGTGTCGATCGCGGCGGAGCGGGACGGGGAGACCGTCGTCGGGGTCGTCGCGGCGCCGATGCGCGGCGAGACGTACCACGCGGTGCGCGGCGGCGGTGCCTGGGCCACCGGTGCCTGGGACGGCGAGCGCGCGCTGGCCTGCCGTCCCGCCCCGCCCCTGGACCAGGCCCTGGTCTCCACCGGCTTCAACTACGTCTCCGAGGTCCGCGCCCACCAGGCCGAGGTCGCCGCGAAGCTGATCCCGCTGCTGCGCGACATCCGGCGCGGCGGCTCGGCCGCGGTCGACCTGTGCGACGTGGCCGCCGGCCGCCTCGACGGCTACTACGAACGCGGGCTGAACGCCTGGGACGTCGCGGCGGGCGACCTGATCGCCCGCGAGGCGGGCGCCCTGACCGGTGGGCGCCCCGGAGAGCGTCCCGCACGCGATCTGACGGTGGCGGGTGCCCCGGGCGTCTTCGAGCCCCTCCAGCGCCTCCTGGAGGACTTCGGCGCCTGGCACGACTAGGCGACGGGGCGCGGGCGGCCCCACCCCCCGCCCCACCAAAAAAACAAGTATGGGGGGGCCGCGCGGGGCGGGGGGGGGGGGGCGGCGCGGCGCGCCGCGGGGGGGGCT
>NZ_JBHYKH010000710.1:0-3599 GCF_042741275.1 Streptomyces sp. NPDC058964 | reverse complement strand
CCGGCGGGTCAGCCGCCGTGCACGTCGTTCGTCGCCTCGATCTTCGTCCACGACTTCGGCCGGACGGCGGCCTTCGCAGCCCGGGCCGGGGACGTGGCGCGCGCCGCGGACACCGCCGGCTTCGACGGCTGGAACAGCCAGGTGTCGAAGAGGGCCGACAGCGGCTTGCCGGACACCTGCTCGGCGTACTTCTGGAAGTCGGCCACCGAGGCGTTGCCGTACGCGTGCTCCTGCGGCCAGCCCTTCAGGATGGCGAAGAACGCGTCGTCACCGACCTCGTTGCGCAGCGCCTGGACGGCCAGCGCGCCCCGGTCGTAGACGGCGGCGTCGAACTGGTCGTCCGGGCCCGGGTCACCGGGCCTGACGGTCCAGAAGGTGTCGTCGGCGGGGTGGGAGTCGTACACGTAGCCGGCGAGCTCCTGTGTGGTCCCCTCGCCCTCGTGCTCCGACCAGAGCCACTGCGCGTACCGCGCGAAGCCCTCGTTGATCCAGATGTCCTTCCAGCCCTTCAGCGACACGTCGTCGCCGTACCACTGGTGCGCCAGCTCGTGCACGACGACCGAGGTGTTGGAGCCGTTCGCGAACTGCTTGGGGCTGTAGTAGACACGGGTCTGCGTCTCCAGGGCGTACCCGGTGGTGGTGTTGGGGACGTACCCGCCCGCGGAGCCGAACGGGTACGGCCCGAAGTAGCCGCTGAGCCAGTCCACCAGTTCCCCGGTGCGTTCCACACTGGCCCGCGCCGCCCCGTCGTTGTCGCCGAGGTCCTTGCTGTACGCGTTGATGACGGGCACACCGCCCTCGGAGGTGCCGGTCGTGATGTCGAACTTCCCGATCGCCAGTGTGGCCAGATACGTCGCCTGCGGCTTGTTCTCGCGCCAGTTGTAGCGCGTCCAGCCGAGCTTTGAAGTGCTGGACTGGAGTGTGCCGTTGGAGAGGGCCTGGGTGCCGTCCGGCACGGCCACCGACACGTCGTAGGTGGCCTTGTCCAGCGGGTGGTCGTTGCTCGGGAACCACCACCAGGCCGCCTCGGGCTCGTCGGCAGCGACGGCCCCGTCCGGGGTGCGGTGCCAGGTGGAGAACCCGTACGCGCTCTTCGCCGACGGCACTCCGCTGTAGCGCACGACCACGGTGATCGGCGTGCCCTTCGCGAGCGGGGACTTCGGGGTGATCACCAGTTCGTGCTGGCCGGAGGTGGTGAAGGCCGACTTGGAGCCGTTGACCCGCACCTCGCTCACGTCCAGGAGGAAGTCCAGGTCGAAGCTCGACAGATCCTGTGTGGTCCGTGCCTCGACCGTCGCCGTGCCCGCCAGCTCGTCCGTGGCCGGCCGGTACGTGAGCCGGAGGTCGTAGTGGGAGACGTCGTAACCGCCGTTGCCGTAGTACGGGTAATAGGGGTCGCCGATGCCCGGCGCCCCGGGTGCGGAGCTTGCGGCCGACGCCGGGATCGCCAGCAGGAGGGAGGCCGCCGCGAGCGCGCCCGGCGCGAAGATTCTGCGGTGCACGAGAACTCCAAGTCGTTGGGGCACGAAGTGTGTTCGGAGCCTATTCAGTAGCTGTGGCCCCCGGGCTGTCCACAGCCCCTCCCGTCACACGATCGCCATTCGGCCGACACGGGCCGCGTCCCGCCTGTGGACCACTCAGTTGCCCCCTTCTGCACGGGAGTTGACCGGGGTACCGTCCGCGCATGCCGAAACGCATGCGCTGCACGAACTGGAGAACGCTCGCGACACTGGCCGTCGCAGCCCTGATGGCCGCCCTCCTCACTCCCGCGGCCGTCCAGGCCGCCCCACGGGAGAGCCGGCCCGTCTACTCGTACGCCCACGCCATCCGCGAGGCCGTCTGGGTGGACACCGGCCTCGACCTGGACGGCGACGGGAGGAGCGACCGTGTCGCCGCCGACATCGTCCGGCCCGCCGAACCCGCCCGGCAGGGCCGCAAGGTCCCGATCATCATGGACGCCAGCCCGTACTACTCCTGCTGCGGGCGCGGCAACGAGAGCCAGAAGAAGACGTACGACGCCAACGGCCACGTCGTCCAAATGCCGCTTTTCTATGACAATTACTTCGTTCCCCGTGGCTACGCCTTCGTCGGCGTCGACCTCGCCGGCACCAACCGCTCCGACGGCTGTATCGACGTCGGCGGCCGCTCCGACATCCAGTCCGCGAAGGCCGTGATCGACTGGCTGAACGGCCGTGCCAAGGGCTACACCAGCCGCACCGGCGGCACCACGGTCAGGGCCGGCTGGACCAACGGCAGGACCGGCATGGTCGGCAAGAGCTGGGACGGCACCATCGCCAACGGCGTCGCCGCCACCGGTGTCGGGGGACTGAAGACCATCGTCCCGATCAGCGCCATCTCCTCGTGGTACGACTACTACTTCGCCAAGGGTGCCCCGCTGTACGACTCCGGCCCCGACTGGCTGTCCGACGCCGTCGAGAGCGACGGGGCCCGCGCCAAGTGCGCGGCCGTGCAGCAGAAGCTGGTCGACGGCGCCCCGCGCAACGGCGACTGGACCGGCCTGTGGACCGAGCGCGATTACGTCAAGGACGCGTCCAGGGTGAAGGCCAGCGTGTTCCTCGTGCACGGCATGCAGGACCTCAACGTACGCACCAAGCACCTCGGCCAGTGGTGGGACGCGCTCGCCAGGAACGGTGTCGAGCGCAAGATCTGGCTCTCCCAGACCGGCCACGTCGACCCCTTCGACTACCGGCGCGCCGAATGGGTGGACACCCTGCACCGCTGGTTCGACCACGAACTCCTCGGCTACGACAACGGCGTCGACCGTGAGCCGATGGCCGACATCGAGCGCCACCCCGACCAGTGGGTCACTTCGCAGGCCTGGCCGCCGCGCGGCACGCAGACCACCACGCTGCGCCCGGCCACCGGCGCCCGGGCGGGCGTCGGCACCCTCGGGCTGCACAGGGCCGGCGGCACCGAGACCTTCACCGACGACCCCGCGCTGAGCGAGACGGACTGGGCGGCGCGGATCGCCACCTCCACACCCGAGAAGGCCGGTTTCCTCACCCGGCCGCTGGGCCGTGCCCTGCGCCTGTCCGGCTCCTCCAAGGTCACGGTGACCGTCACCCCGACCACCTCGTCGGCCCACCTCTCCGCGGTCCTGGTCGACCTCGGTCCCGACACCATCCGGGACTACGCGGACGACGCCGAGGGCATCACCACGCTCACCGACCGCACCTGCTGGGGCGAGAGCACGGCCGGCGACAGCGCCTGCTTCAAGGCGACCAAGGCGAAGACGAAGGCCGTCGACCACACCGTGTTCAGCCGCGGCTGGGCCGACCTCGGCCACTACGCCTCCGCCCGCCGGGGCGTCGCCCTCACCCCGGGCCATGCGTACACCATCACGCTCGATCTCGCGGCCACCGATCACGTCGTTCCCAAGGGCCACCGGCTGGCGCTGATCGTCGCGGGCACGGACAAGGACCTCATCGACCCTCCGTCCACCACCCCGACGCTCACCGTCGACCTGTCCCGCACCTCGGCCAGGGTCCCGCTGGTCGGCGGCGCGGCGGCCTTCGCCCCGGCCCCCGCTCGCCCCCCCGCCCCCCCCCCCCCGCCCCACGCCCGCGCCCGCCGCCGCG
>NZ_JBHYKH010000709.1:0-3609 GCF_042741275.1 Streptomyces sp. NPDC058964 | reverse complement strand
GGACGATGTTGAACACGCCCGTGTCGGCCAGCGGCGGCGCGGCCGCGCCCGCGACGTTGAAGTAGCGCAGGCACACGGTCGCGATGCCGTTCGCCTGCCCGGCCGCCCGCACCAGCCACTCCCCGGCGAGCTTGGTCTCGCCGTACGGGTTCACCGGGGCGCACGGGGTGTCCTCCGTGATGAGGTCCACGTCCGGGTTGCCGTACACCGCCGCCGACGAGGAGAACAGGAACCGCTCGACCCCGGCCCCGGCGACCGCCTCCAGGAGGATGGCCAGGCCGCCCACGTTCTCCTGGTAGTAGCGCATCGGCTGCGCCACCGACTCGGCGACCTGCTTGCGCGCCGCGAGATGCACCACCCCGGTCACGCCGTGCTCGCCGAGGACCCGCTTGAGCAGTTCCGCGTCCGCCGCCGAGCCCGTGACGAGCGGGACCTGTGCCGGGAGCCGCTCAGGCACCCCGGTCGACAGGTCGTCCAGCGCCACGACGCGCTCCCCGGCGTCCGCCATGGCACGCGCCACATGAGCCCCGATGTATCCGGCCCCGCCGGTGATCAGCCATGTCATGGTCGCCCACCCTATGCCGAGGCCCGGCGAGGACCCCCAATGTCCCGGATGCCCGGTGACGCGGCGGAACGCGTGGTCACGGTTTGTGGGGCGGGGCCCCGATCACCGATGATGATCTCGGCAAAGGCCGGTGCAGAGTACGTCGACCAGCCCGTGAACGGGCGATGAACACGTGCTTCCGGTCATCCGATACCCTCTGCCGAATGCCGCCCGGGTGCCGCGGACAAGCGGCGCCCCCATCATGCAGACGACCGGCGCGGACGCGTCGGCACCCAGGGAGTGAGTTCGGTTGTCGACCGCCATCGTCACCGGTCAGCCGGTCCCGGGATCGTCGCTGGAGAGCGATCTGCGGTCCCTCGGCTTCGAGGTGCGGGTGGCCTCCGGCGCATCCGAGACCCGAAGCCTCCTCGAGGCCGTGCCCGGCGACCGGCGTGTGGCCCTCGTCGACGCCCGCTTCGTCGGCCACCCGCACGCGCTGCGTCTCGGCCTCACCGATCCCCGCTACCCGCTCGCGGCCGTCACCGGCGCCGTGACCGCGCAGCCGGCCGGCCGCGAGGCCCTGGCCCGGGCGGTCGAGCGGGAGGACCCCGCGGGCGGCGGGACGACGCTCGCCGTGGACAGCCTCGCCGACCGCGTCGTCACCGCCCTGGACGCCGAGGGCGCCGAGGTGCACCGTCCCGAGCTGGGCAGCCTGGTCGCCGCCGTCCCCACCGACCCGGAGGCCCGCGACGAGGCACGCCTGGCCGTGGACGCCGTCGACGACGAGGCCGTACGCCTGAAGTCGGCCGTGAAGGCCCGGGACGGCTTCTTCACCACCTACTGCATCAGCCCGTACTCGCGCTACATCGCCCGCTGGTGCGCCCGCCGCGGCCTCACCCCGAACCAGGTCACCACCGCCTCGCTGATCACCGCCCTGATCGCGGCGGGCTGCGCGGCCACCGGCACGCGGGGCGGATTCGTCGCCGCGGGCATCCTGCTGATCTGCTCGTTCGTCCTGGACTGCACCGACGGACAGCTGGCCCGCTACTCGCTCCAGTACTCGACGCTCGGCGCCTGGCTGGACGCCACCTTCGACCGGGCCAAGGAGTACGCGTACTACGCCGGCCTCGCCCTCGGCGCCGCACGCGGCGGTGACGACGTGTGGGCCCTCGCCCTCGGGGCCATGGTCCTGCAGACCTGCCGGCACGTCGTGGACTTCTCCTTCAACGAGGCGAACCACGACGCCACCGCCAACACCAGCCCCACCGCGGCCCTCTCCGGCCGGCTCGACAGCGTCGGCTGGACGGTCTGGGTGCGCCGGATGATAGTCCTGCCCATCGGTGAACGGTGGGCGATGATAGCCATCCTGACCGCGGCCACGACCCCGCGGATCACCTTCTACGCACTGCTTGCCGGCTGCGCCTTCGCTGCGACGTACACCACAGCGGGGCGGGTGCTGCGGTCGCTGACCCGCAAGGCGCGGCGCACCGACCGGGCCGCCCAGGCCCTGGCCGACCTCGCCGACTCGGGCCCGATCGCACAGGGCCTCGCCCGGGTCCTCGGGCGGGGACTGCCCGGCCTCGCCGTCCCCGCCGTCGCCCTCCTGGGCGGCGCCGGCGTCGTGACCGCCTCCGCGCTGACGGACCCCGGCAGCCCGCTGCCCGTCGCGGCAGCCGCCTTCTACGCTCTGACCTCGGCCCTTGCCGTCGCCCGCCCCCTCAAGGGCGCCCTCGACTGGCTGGTCCCGCCGATCTTCCGCGCCGCCGAATACGGCACCGTGCTCGCCCTCGCGGCCACAGCCGGGGTGAACGGAACCCTTCCCGCGGCTTTCGGCCTGGTGGCCGCCGTCGCCTACCATCACTACGACACGGTGTACCGCATCCGCGGAAACGCCGGCGCGCCCCCGGCCTGGCTGGTGCGCGCCATCGGAGGTCACGAGGGGCGAACGCTGCTCGTCACCGTGCTGGCCGTGCTTCTCACGGCCTCGCAGTTCAAGGTCGCGCTCACGGTCCTCGCCGTGGCCGTCGCCCTGGTGGTGCTCGTGGAGAGCATCCGCTTCTGGGTGTCCGCAGGGGCACCCGCCGTTCACGATGAAGGAGAACCCGCATGATCGGCCTCGTGCTGGCGGCCGGCGCCGGACGGCGTCTGCGCCCCTACACCGACAGCCTTCCCAAGGCCTTGGTGCCCGTGGGCCCCGCCGGCGCCGAGGACTCGCTCACGGTGCTCGACCTCACACTCGGCAACTTCGCCGAGATCGGCCTGACCGAGGTCGCGGTCATCGTCGGCTACCGCAAGGAGGCCGTGTACGAGCGCAAGGCGGCCCTGGAGCAGAAGTACGGGCTCAAGCTCACGCTCATCGACAACGACAAGGCCGAGGAGTGGAACAACGCCTACTCCCTGTGGTGCGGCCGTGACGCCCTCAAGGACGGTGTGATCCTCGCCAACGGCGACACCGTCCACCCGGTCTCCGTCGAGAAGACCCTGCTCGCCGCCCGCGGCGAGGGCAAGAAGATCATCCTCGCGCTGGACACGGTCAAGAAGCTGGCCGACGAGGAGATGAAGGTCGTCGTCGACGCCGAGAAGGGCATGACGAAGATCACCAAGCTGATGGACCCGGCCGAGGCCACCGGCGAGTACATCGGCGTCACCCTCATCGAGGGCGACGCGGCCCCCGAGCTGGCCGACGCGCTCAAGGCCGTGTGGGAGACCGACCCGCAGCAGTTCTACGAGCACGGCTACCAGGAGCTCGTCAACCGCGGCTTCCGGATCGACGTCGCGCCGATCGGTGACGTCCAGTGGGTCGAGATCGACAACCACGACGACCTCGCCAGGGGCCGGGAGATCGCGTGCCAGTACTGACCCGGCTCATCCCCTCGCCGGTCGTCGTGGACATCCGTCCGGGTGCCCTCGACGACCTGGTGGGCGTGCTCGCCGACGAGCGCATCTCGCACTCGGGGAAGCTCGCCTTCGCCGTCAGCGGCTGCTCGGGATACCGTCTTCTCGTGCGGCTCGGGCCGAACCTGCACGGAGCCAACTGTTACGATGTGTGCGTCTGCACCCGCGAC
>NZ_JBHYKH010000708.1:0-3637 GCF_042741275.1 Streptomyces sp. NPDC058964 | reverse complement strand
GCTGCCACCCCTTCCTCGTACACGCCCTCGGCGCCGACCAGGCTAGAAAGCTGACGGACCCGGCTCCGGCCGACGCCCGGGAGTTCCTCGCCCGCCTCGAACCGTACTCGGACGCCCTTCCCCTGCCCTCCGCGCAGCTCATCGAGGCCGCGCGCGTCGCGCGGGACATCGACGGCCTCCGGGTCCTGGCCGAAGTCGACTTCGCGGACCGGAACCGCACGCTTGCAGGGCTCGCGCCACGGTACCGGCCGATCAGCCACGCCGAGGCCCACGACGAGGCCGTACGCCGACACGTGGATCTCGGTCGCGGCACCCTCATCGACCGGCTGCGCTGGGCCCGTCGGGCAGAGTTCGATGCCCCGAGGCCCCCCCCCCCCAGGCCCCCCCCCCCCCCCCCCACTAACCCGCGCCCCCTTCGTCCGCCCCGTCCGAGCACGACCTCGTGTCGGCGGCCTTCGACAACATCACGGTCCCGAAGCCGAAGGCGGAGTCCGACTCCCTGACGGGCCAGGAGCCGACGACCGAGCCGGAGCCCGCGGCCGAGGCCGAACCGGTCGCCGAGCCCGAGGCGGAACCCGCCGCCGAGCCTGCAGCCGAGGCCGAGGCGCAGGCTGAGGCTGAGGTGGAGCCCGCAGCCGAGACCGAGGCCGAAGTGGAGCCGACGGCTGAGGCTGGGGCCGAGGCCGAGGTGGAGTCGGCCGTGGCGCCCGAGCCGGAGGCCGAAGTCGCTCCCGAGGCGGAGCCCGTCGCCGAGGCGGAGGCCGAACCGGAGGCCGAGGCGATGGCGGAAGCCGCCCCGGAGCCCGCGCCCGAGCCCGAGCGGGTCGCGCCGGAGGTGGAGCCCGCGGCCGCCCAGGCGTCCGACGAGCCGGAGGCCGCCGACGGCGAGGACGTCCCCCAGGGGCCGCCCGCGGCCGAAGACGAGACCGGCACGGGTGGTGCGGGTGGGAACGAACCCGCCGAAGGCGAAGCCGAGGCGGAGCCCGCCCCCGCCGCGGAAGCGGAACCCGCGCTGACCCCCGCCCGCCTGAAGTCCCGCGCCCCCGGCCTCGTCACCGCCTACAAGGCAGCCACGGCCACCCTCGAGAAGACCGACCTCACCGGCACCCGCGCGAAGGTCTACCTCGTCCTCGACCGCTCCGCCTCCATGCGCCCCTACTACAAGGACGGCTCCGCCCAGGCCCTCGCCGAGCAGACCCTCGCCCTCGCCGCCCACCTCGACCCCGAGGCCACGGTCCACGTCGTCTTCTTCTCCACGGAACTCGACGGCACCACCGACCTCACCCTGGACGCGCACGAGAACAAGATCGACGAGGTCCACGCCGGCCTCGGCCGCATGGGCCGTACCAGCTACCACGCCGCCGTCGAAGCGGTCCTCGCCCACCACGAGAAGTCGGGCGACCCCACGGCCCCCGCCCTGGTCGTCTTCCAGACCGACGGCGCCCCCGACGCCAAGACCCCGGCCACCCAGTCCCTCACGGACGCCGGGAAGAGCCACCCCTCGGTCTTCTTCTCCTTCGTCGCCTTCGGTGAGCACGAGAACAAGGCCTTCGACTACCTCCGCAAGCTGAAGACCGGCAACACGTCCTTCTTCCACGCCGGCCCGGCCCCCCGCGAGCTCACGGACGCGGAGCTCTACGAGGGCGTCCTGGAGACCTGGCGCCCGTAACCCTCCGCACCTCCCCGTGTGCCGCCCGCTTCTCACCCCGTAAAACGGGAAGCGGGCGGCATACACACGTCGGCTACGATTTCAAGGTTCGTACACGTAGCGACCTGGGAGCAGCCCGCGATGGCTCGACACCTCATCACCAGCGCCCTTCCCTACATCAACGGGATCAAGCACCTGGGCAACATGGTGGGGTCCATGCTCCCGGCGGACGTGTACTCCCGGTACCTCCGCCAGCGTGGCCACGACGTCCTCTACATCTGCGCGACGGACGAGCACGGCACGCCCGCCGAGCTGGCCGCGAAGGAGGCCGGGCTCTCGGTCGCCGAGTTCTGCGCCCAGGCGCACGACGCCCAGAAGGCGGTCTACGACGGCTTCGCGCTGTCCTTCGACTACTTCGGGCGCAGCTCGTCCCCCGAGAACGTCGAGATCACCCAGCACTTCGCCCGCCGCCTGAACGAGAACGGCTTCATCGAGGAGCGTGCGATCCGCCAGGTCTACTCGCCGGCGGACGGCCGCTTCCTCCCGGACCGCTACGTCGAGGGCACCTGCCCCCACTGCGGCTACGACAAGGCCCGCGGCGACCAGTGCGAGAACTGCACCCGGGTCCTCGACCCCACGGACCTGATCAACCCGCGCTCCGCGATCTCCGGCTCCACCGATCTGGAGGTCCGCGAGACCAAGCACCTCTTCCTCCTCCAGTCGAAGCTCCAGCACGAGGTCGAGGAGTGGGTCTCCCGCCACGAGAAGGACTGGCCGCACCTGGCCTCCTCCATCGCCCGCAAGTGGCTGACCGAAGGCCTGCACGACCGCGCGATCACCCGCGACCTGGACTGGGGCGTCCCGGTCCCGGCCGACACCTGGCCGGAGCTGGCGGCCGAGGGCAAGGTATTCTACGTCTGGTTCGACGCCCCCATCGAGTACATCGGCGCGACGAAGGAGTGGGCGGACGCCACCGGCGGCGACTGGAAGTCCTGGTGGTACGACGTCGACACGGACGTCCGCTACACGGAGTTCATGGCGAAGGACAACGTCCCCTTCCACACGGTGATGTTCCCGGCCACCGAGCTGGGCGTGCGCGAGCCGTGGAAGAAGGTCGACTACGTCAAGGCCTTCAACTGGCTGACGTACTACGGCGGGAAGTTCTCCACCTCCCAGAAGCGCGGTGTCTTCACCGACCAGGCGCTGGACATCCTCCCGGCCGACTACTGGCGCTACTTCCTCATCGCCAACGCGCCGGAGTCCGACGACTCGTCCTTCACGTGGGAGCACTTCACGGCCACGGTCAACAAGGACCTGGCCGACACGCTCGGCAACTTCGTCAACCGCGTCCTGTCCTTCTCCCGCAAGCGCTTCGGTGACGACGTCCCCGCGGGCGGCGAGCCGGGCGAGGCGGAGGCCCGCCTCGGCGAGGAGATCGCGAGGCTCCTCGCGGAGTACGAGTCGCACATGGAGACCCTCCAGTTCCGCAAGGCGGCCGCCGCCCTGCGCGCCCTGTGGTCGGCCGGCAACTCCTACCTGGAGGAGAAGGCCCCCTGGCTGGAGATCAAGACCGACAAGGACGGCGCGGCCCTCACCCTGCGCACGGCGATGAACCTGATCCACCTCTACTCGGTGGTCTCGGAGCCCTTCATCCCGACGACGGCGAAGACGATGCGCGAGGCCTTCGCCCTGGCCGACGACACGGCCACCTGGGTCGCGGCCGACGAGGCCCGCGCCCTCACCTCGGTCCCAGCAGGCACCCCCTTCACGGTCCCGCCGGTCCTGTTCGCCAAGCTGACGGACGAGGACCTGGAGACCTACAAGGAACGCTTCGGCGGCGAACAGGCCTGACCCAGCCCCGACCCAAGCCCCGCCCCCCCCCCCCGGGGGCACGCGCGCCCCGCCCCCCGCCCCCCCCCCCCCCCCCCGCGCCCCGCCCCCCCCCCCCCAACCCCACCCCCCACGCCCCGCCGCGGCGGACCCCACCGG
>NZ_JBHYKH010000707.1:2709-3641 GCF_042741275.1 Streptomyces sp. NPDC058964 | reverse complement strand
GCCTCTGCCTGGGCCGCATCGGACTCGTCGCCGCCCTGCCGTTCGTTCGCACGGCGGGTCTCGGACGCCAGGTCGCGGTCCTCCGCCCGGTCGGCCCGGTCGGCCCGCTCGTCCTCGGTGGCGGAGCCCGGGTCCGCGGCGGGTCCGGGGCCGTCGGCGGTCCCGCTCTCCGGGTCGGGGCCGAGTTGCTGATCGGCGGGGTCGTTCGCCGTGTCGGGCGGGTCGTCGGCCGTGTCCTCCTGCGGGCTGTCCACCTCCAGCAGGGAAGCGAGGTCGTCGGCCCCCTCGGCCGTCACGCGGGGCTCGCGCGAGCCGCGCACCTCGCTCTCCGTGTCCGTGTCCGTGGTCGAGGCCCGGCCCGGAGTACCGGAGCCGACCGCTGCCGTCTCGGAGTCGGCCGGGGGCAGCGGGGTGTCCTCGGCAGGCGGACCGGTCTCCGGCTCGGTGCCGACGTCCTCCTCGGCCTCGTCCAGGAGGTCCTCCAGGTCGGCCAGTGCCTCGGCCGCGCCGCCCTGTTCCAGGCCCAGCGGTGCGTCGTCAGGGTCCTGGTCGGTGCCGGACGCCGTCTCCTGCCGCGCGGGGGCGCGCGTGTCGTCGCGTTCGGCCGCGCTCTTGTCGACCGGTTCGGGCTGTACGGCGCCGGTCCGGCGGACCGGTGAGTCCATCGCGGCGGTCGCGGCGGCCCGGGCCGGCGGCGCCGACTGCCCAGGCTCGCCGGACCCCGACCCGGCTTCCCCGGCGGGGGCGGACGTCCGGCCGTCCGGAGCACCACCGGTCTCCTTGTCCTCGCCCTCGTAACCGTCCGCCACCTGCAGGGACTTGGCCCCCGAGGGCTCGGCCGAGGCCGTGGAACCGGGGTCCTGCGGGACGGCAGCGGCGGGTGCCGGCTCCGCGGACGCGTCGCCCGTGTCCTTGCCCGCCTTCCCGGACGC
>NZ_JBHYKH010000707.1:0-2699 GCF_042741275.1 Streptomyces sp. NPDC058964 | reverse complement strand
TCCGCCGCTGCGCCTGCGCGATCCGTTCGTCCTCCAGCCGCTCGGCGTTGTCCAGCCGGGTCCGCCAGGCGGCCTCCGCGCTCTCCCGCTCCTGTTCGAGTTCCTCGGCCGCGTCCGGCAGGGAGTGCGGGGCCGTGGCCGCGTCCAGGGGCAGCGGGCCCTGCCCTACCTCGTCAACCAGACCGAGCAGCCGGTCGTGTTCCGGGGTGGGCAGCCGGATCTCCAGCCGGTCGAGGACCAGGTCCTGCAGATCGGGCGACATCCGTCCCAGGTGCTGCCGGACGCGCCCGGAGGCGTCCTCGGGGTCACCGCGCAGCGACCGCAGCACGTCGTTGACGAGCCGGTCCACCAGGGTCTCCGGGTCGACGCGCTCGGCGCGTGCGCGGTCCGCGTCGACGGTCGCGTAGCGCCGCCCGCCGGGTGTCGCCCGGCCCGGCTCCACCTCCCGGGCGGACTCCGCGGCCGGTGCGGACTCCGGTCGTACGAGGTCCTGCGCCGCCGCCTCAGCCTCCCGCTCGACGGCCTGCTGCGGCAGGCTCACCGCGCCGGGTTCACGGCCCGCCCGCAGCGCGCCGAGTCCGTGCGGGTTCTGCACGGTGTGCAGCAGCTCGTGGGCGAGGAGGCGGCGGCCCTCGTCGGTGCCGGGTTTGAAGGCGCCTTCGCGGAAGAGGATGTCCTGGCCGACCGCGACGGCGTCCGCGCCGAGCAGCTCGGCCAGCTGTCCCGCGTCCCGGCCGGTGTGCAGCCGTACCCGGCTCAGGTCGTGGCCGAGCTGTTCCTCCAGCTCCCGCCGTACGCCGGGGTCGAGGGGCTGTCCGGCCCCGCTGACGATGTTCTTCGGTTCGGGCGTACGGGACTTGGCGGCCCGCTCCTTGCGGCGGCGCCTGCGCCGGTCGGCCGCCTGCTCGGAACCGGACTCCTGGGTACGCGCGTTCACCGTGTCACCTCCCCTTGTCCGCTGAGCCCCTGGTGGACCGCACGCGCCAGCTCCTGGCCCAGTCGGCGCGCGGAGAGTCCGGCCGGCAGCGGCGGCAGCCCGGACAGCACGTCCAGTCGCAGGGCGCCGTCCGCCGCGATCGGTACGCCGTGCTCGTGGACCAGCCGGGTGAGCTCGCGCTCGAACGCGGCCGACACCCGTTCCGGGTCCGCCCGGAATCCGTCCAGGACGAGTTCGCCGATGCCCAGGCGGATCGCGCCCGGCCGTCCGGTCACACCCATCCGCGGACCTCCGTCGGCGTCAGGGAGCGCTCGAGCTTGACGTATTCGGTGCGGGCGGCGGCGAGCATGTGCCGCATCTGCAGGGCCTCGCCGTCCTCCGCGGCGAGGAACGCCCCGGACAGGGCGATGTTGCGGATCGAGCCGCCCGCGACGGTGAGCTGGGCGAGCAGCCCCGGGTCGATGTCCTTGACCGGTGCCTGTGGCGGGAGCACGCGGCGCCAGATCTCGGCGCGTTCGGGCTCGGCCGGGAAGGGGAAGTCGACGACGAACCGGATGCGCCGCAGGAAGGCCGTGTCAAGGGCCTTCTTCATGTTGGTGGTGAGGATGGCCAGGCCCCGGTAGGCCTCCATGCGCATGAGCAGATAGCTGACCTCGAGGTTGGCGTACCGGTCGTGGCTGTCCTTGACCTCGCTGCGCTTGCCGAACAGCGCGTCCGCCTCGTCGAACAGGAGGAGCGCGCCGCCGCGTTCGGCGGCGTCGAAGACCCGGCGGAGGTTCTTCTCGGTCTCGCCGATGTACTTGCTGACCACCTGGGACAGGTCGATGACGAACAGATCGAGGCCGAGTTCCCGGGCCATCACCTCGGCGGCCAGGGTCTTGCCGGTACCGGAGCCGCCCGCGAACAGCGCGGTGACGCCGAGGCCCCTGCGCAGCGTCGCCGCGAACCCCCACTCCTGGTGGACGGTGGCCCGCTGCCGCACATGCGCGACGATCTCCCGCAGCACGCTCGTCTGGCGCTCGTGCAGGACGAGGTCGCCCCAGCCGGCCTGCGGCTCGATGCGCCGGCCGAGTTCGTCCATGCCGAGGCGGGCCTCGTCGAGACCGGCCCGCCAGGCCAGCTGGAGGGCGTCCAGCTCGTCCTCGTGCGGGAGTTCACGGCGGACCGTGGCGGCGGCGGACCGTACGACGTGCGGCGGCAGCTGGAACTGTGCGACCAGGGAGCGCAGTTCGCGGTCATCGAGGTCGGAGAAGTCGTCGAAGGCATCCGCCCACAGGCCGAGTTGTTCCTCGTCGTCCAGGCGTGGCACGGTCACCCGTGCGCCGTGCGGGCGCTCCGTGCGCAGCGGGTCCTCACTGGAGACCACGACGGGTACGGCGGCCCCGGCCAGGAACGCCTCGGTCGCGGCCCGCTGGTCGCGGTCCAGTTCGCCGACCTCGACGAGCAGCGCGGCGGGCAGCAGGACCGCCTCCCGCTGCCACAGCCGGGCCAGCCGGTCGCGCTCCGCCGGCTCGCCGGGGACGTCCTCGGCGCTCATCGC
The DNA here is from genome assembly GCF_042741275.1 of Streptomyces sp. NPDC058964. Taxonomy (NCBI): domain Bacteria; kingdom Bacillati; phylum Actinomycetota; class Actinomycetes; order Kitasatosporales; family Streptomycetaceae; genus Streptomyces; species Streptomyces sp. NPDC058964. The sequence goes on along the minus strand of NZ_JBHYKH010000707.1, from coordinate 222 downwards.
GTACAGCCCGAGCCCGGACCGGGCGGCCGCCGCCGCGGCGATGTCGGCCCGGCTGCGCCGGGGGCCCCCGCGGCCCCCGCCCCCCGGCGGCGCGGGGGGGGCGGGCCCCCCCCGGGGGGGAGCCCCCGCGCGGGGGGGGCGGGGCCCGCGGGCCCCCCCCCCCCCCCCGCGCCCGGGGGGCCCCCGCGCGCGGCAGCGTCAGCGGGTCCGGCAGCCGCTGGA
>NZ_JBHYKH010000706.1:0-3642 GCF_042741275.1 Streptomyces sp. NPDC058964 | reverse complement strand
TTCCCGGGCCATGTCCCGCGCCTTGTCCCGCACGGCCGCGGCCCGCCGCCGTGCGACGGGCGCGGGCGGCTGGGCCGATGCCGGGAGGTCACCCCGGTCGGCCGCCGGTTCGAGCGAGGCTCCCTCACCGGATGAGCCCCGCTCGTCGTCACGCGCGCCGAACGGGCCGTCGGACGGCCCCTGGTCCGCTCCCGGAAGCCGGAAGCGGTGCTTCCGAGGAGGGGTCGAGCCAGTCACGGCCGACCCACCCTCAGTCGCAGTCGCGGCAGATCGGCTGGCCGTTCTTCTCCCGGGCCAGCTGGCTGCGGTGGTGCACCAGGAAGCAGCTCATGCAGGTGAACTCGTCCTGCTGCTTCGGCAGCACCCGGACGGCCAGCTCCTCGTTCGAGAGGTCGGCGCCGGGCAGCTCAAGACCCTCGGCTGCCTCGAACTCGTCGACGTCCACTGCGGAGGTCGACTTGTCGTTCCGCCTGGCCTTCAGCTCTTCGAGACTGTCCGAGTCGACGTCGTCGTCGGTCTTGCGTGGAGTGTCGTAATCGGTTGCCATGTCGCTCTCCCCCTCTGGGTGTCTGCGGTGTCTCCAGCGCACGTAACGCGTGAGAGGCCGGACTTGTGCCCGACCTGAGGCGGAGATTTTGCCTCACATCAAGGTCTGTTACTCAATCGACACCCAACCGGACTCCTCAAGAGTGATCGGCTTGGATGGCGATGGGGACCGTACACGGTCCGAATGTCGCACCTCAAAGGCGTCCCACCGTGTACTTCCCGTGATCAAGACCCCCGAAAACCCGGATTTTCCCGGCTTTCCGCCTGAGGTCAGGATCACGGAAAGTAGATGGCCGGAAAACCGCCCATGTGATCGATCACACATATGGAACCTCGTTCGGCGGCCAGAAAATTCCGCGCAAAGCGAACATCTCCGCGGGTGTCGGCAACCGAACAATCGTGATCAGTTTTGCACCATACTTTGCACCACGCCTGGCACCGAGCATCGCAGGATGCGGCACGCCGCACCCGGCATCACACCAGCATCACACCGGCAGGTTGACCCGCATCACGAGCCCACCGCCCTCGCGCGGCTGGGCCGCGATGTGACCGCCGTGTGCGCGCGCCACGGACCGCGCGATCGACAGGCCGAGGCCCACACCCTTGTCACTGCCCGTTCGCTCCGTACGGAGCCGTCTGAACGGCTCGAAGAGGTTGTCGATCTCGTACGCCGGCACGACCGGCCCGGTGTTCGAGACGGTCAGCACCGCCTGCCCGTGCTGAACCTCGGTGGTGACCTCCACCCAGCCGTCCTCGGGGACGTTGTAGCGCACCGCGTTCTGCACCAGGTTCAGCGCGATCCGCTCGAGCAGGACGCCGTTGCCCTGGACGACCGCGGGCTTGCGCTCGCCCTCGATCCGCACACCCTTGGCCTCCGCCTCGGCGTGCGCCTGGTCGATGGCCTGCGAGGCGACCTCGGCGAGGTCGACGGGCTTGCGCTCGACGATCTGGTTGTCGCTGCGGGCGAGCAGCAGCAGTCCCTCGACGAGCTGCTCACTGCGCTCGTTGGTCGCCAGCAGCGTCTTGCCGAGCTGCTGCAGTTCCACCGGCGCGTTCGGATCGGACAGATGCACCTCGAGAAGCGTGCGGTTGATCGCGAGCGGGGTCCGCAGCTCGTGCGAGGCGTTCCCCACGAAGCGCTGCTGGGCGGTGAACGCGCGCTGCAGCCGCTCCAGCATGTCGTCGAAGGTGTCCGCCAGCTCCTTCAGCTCGTCGTCCGGACCGTCCAGCTCGATACGGCGGGACAGATCCGAGCCGGCCACGGCGCGCGCGGTGCGGGTGATCCGGCCGAGCGGGGACAGCACACGGCCCGCCATCGCGTAACCGAACGCGAAGGCGATGATCGCGAGGCCCAGCAGGGCCAGCAGGGAGCGGCTGAGCAGGTTGTCCAGGGCGACCTGGCGCTGGTGGTCGACGCACTGACTGATCGCGTCGTTGAAGTCGGCCAGCGCCAGGCCGTTCCTGATCGCCGGACAGTCGTCGCTGGAGACCTTGAGGGACTGGAAGTTGACGATCTTGAACAGCGGCTGGTTGCCGGTGTTGATCGCCTGCGCGGCCAGCAGGTAGATGATCGACAGCAGCAGAATGCCCGCGATCAGGAACATGCCGCCGTACAGCAGGGTGAGCCGTATCCGGATGGTCGGGCGCAGCCAGGGGAACGGGGGCTCCGGCCTGCGGGGGTCCCAGGTCGGCTTCGGCGGCGCGTGCGGCGGCGCGGGAGTCGGTGTCGCGGCCACGGCCATCAGATCCGGTAGCCCGAGCCGGGAACGGTGACGATGACGGGCGGCTCGCCCAGCTTGCGTCGCAGGGTCATGACCGTCACGCGCACCACGTTGGTGAACGGGTCGGTGTTCTCGTCCCAGGCCTTCTCCAGGAGCTGCTCCGCGGAGACGACCGCGCCCTCGCTGCGCATGAGCACCTCGAGGACGGCGAACTCCTTGGGCGCGAGCTGGACCTCCTTGCCGTCACGGAAGACCTCGCGACGGTTGGGGTCGAGCTTGATGCCGGCGCGCTCCAGGACGGGCGGCAGCGGGACGCTGGTGCGCCGCCCGAGGGCGCGCACGCGCGCGATGAGCTCGCTGAACGCGAACGGCTTGGGGAGATAGTCGTCGGCACCGATCTCCAGACCCTCGACGCGGTCGCTTACGTCGCCGGAGGCGGTGAGCATCAGCACGCGCGTCGGCATGCCGAGCTCGACGATCTTGCGGCAGACGTCGTCGCCGTGCACGAGCGGGAGGTCGCGGTCGAGGACGACCACGTCGTAGTCGTTGACGCCGATGCGCTCGAGGGCAGCCGCACCGTCGTACACGACGTCGACGGCCATGGCCTCCCGGCGCAGTCCGGTGGCCACCGCATCGGCGAGCAGTTGCTCGTCCTCGACGACGAGTACGCGCACGTCGCTTGTCCTTCCTGTGTCCACCCGTGTAGCGCGCCGTGGGCGCGCGCGGGCAGGGGGTCTTCGCGGGATGAGACCTCCATCCTGCCCTTTTCGGCCATAAGTCGGCTGTAAGACGGGGTACCGACCGGACGGATCGCTCACAGGGCACGGGAATACGAGATTTTCTCCTCCGGTTGAGGTTTCCGCGGAAGGGAGTGGGGGGAGGACGGCTTTACACCCCGCGATCACGCTCTGCATGTGCCGCAACACCATGCGGTACCTCGCGATCCGCTTTCCCGCAGGGCGGGCGTGGGTGTCCGGCACCGTCGCCGCCCGGCAGGGCAGCGCTGGGCACCCGCAGGAGACGTGATCGCCCCTTCCGAACGGCACACCCCCGTGCCACCGACCCACGACCCAGGACGAGGGGGCGCAGCATGGACGCATTCACCGCAGGACTTCTCCAGCGCATAAAGGCGACCGAGTCCGACCTGTCGCGGGCTCGTGACGAGGGCGACGACTTCCTCGTCGAGGTGGAGCAGGCAGAGCTCGACGACCTGCGCCGCCTCGCCGCCGAACACGGTGTGGAGGTCTCCGCGTCACGCGTCTGATCAGCCCGCAGGACGAGGAATGGTCGCCCCCGCCAGAAGCGCCCCGGGGGCCGCGCGGGTTTTTTGGTGGGGGCGGCGGGGGGTGGCCCCCCGCGCGCGCGCCCGGGAGTG
>NZ_JBHYKH010000705.1:0-3653 GCF_042741275.1 Streptomyces sp. NPDC058964 | reverse complement strand
GCCGCGGCCCCGCCCGCCCGGCCCCACCCCGGCAGCCCCCCCTCGTGGGGGTCCCGCCCCCCCGCCGCGCGCCGGCGCCAGGCGCGCCGCAACTGGGGCCACGACCTGTACGCCCTGGACACCACCCACCCGGCGGCCTCGGCGTACCTGACCGATGTCTTCGGGACGCTGCGCGCCGAGGGCTACGACTACTTCAAGACCGACTTCCTCTACGCGGGCGCCCTGGAGGGCGTACGGCACTCGGGGGCGGACGCGCTGACGGCGTACCGGCAGGGCGTCTCGCTGATCCGTGCGGCCATCGGCGCCGAGGCCCACCTGCTGGGCTGCGGCGCGCCGATCCTGCCGTCCATCGGTCTGTTCGACGCGATGCGGGTCAGTCCCGACACGGCCCCGCACCGCCGTCCCGAGGCCGGCGACTACAGCCAGCCCGGCCAGGATCCGGCCGAGTTCACCGGAGCGGGCCGCCAGTGGCAGCACGGGCGGCTGTGGATCAACGACCCCGACTGCCTGATGGCCCGCCCCGCCGTGGAGACCCGTGAGCGCTGGGCCGCGCACGTGGAGGCCACCGGCGGCCTGATGGCCTCCAGCGACCGTCTGCTGTCCCTCGACCAGTGGGGCGTGGACACCACCCGCCGCCTCCTGACCTCCACGGGAGCCACCCGATGAAGCGCACCCTGTCCGTCCCCGGAATCGCCTACGGCGGCGACTACAACCCCGAGCAGTGGCCCGAGGAGGTGTGGGCCGAGGACGTGCGCCTGATGCGCGAGGCGGGCGTGAACATGGTCAGCGTCGGCATCTTCTCGTGGGCGCTGCTGGAACCGTCCGAGGGCGTGTACGACTTCTCGCGCATGGACCGGATCCTGGACCTGCTGCACGACAACGGCATCGCCGCCGACCTGGCCACGCCCACCGCCGCCCCGCCCGCCTGGTTCTTCCGGGCCCACCCCGGGGCGCTGCCCGTCGACCGGGAGGGCCGCACCCTCTCGTACGGCAGCCGCCAGACGTTCTGCCCCAGCAGCCCCGCCTACCGCGAGGCTGCCCTGCGCATCGCGGGGGCGCTCGCCGAGCGGTACGCGGACCACCCGGCCGTCGCCATGTGGCACGTGCACAACGAGTACGGCTGCCACAACGCGGCCTGCTACTGCGACACCAGCGCGGAGTCCTTCCGCCGCTGGCTGCGTGCCCGGTACGGCGACGACCTGGCCGCCCTCAACCACGCCTGGGGCACCACGTTCTGGAGCCAGTGGTACCACGACTGGGACGAGATCCTCCCGCCCCGTGCCACCGGTGCGGTGCCCAACCCCACGCACCAGCTGGACTGGCGCCGCTTCTGCTCGGACGAACTGCTGTCGCTGTACACGGCGGAGCGCGACGTCCTGCGGGCGGCGGCCCCGGCGACACCCGCCACCACCAACTTCATGGTGATGCACAACTTCGACGCGCTGGACTACTGGCGCTGGGCCCCTGAGCTGGACGTGGTCTCCAACGACCACTACCTCATGTCCGCCGACCCCGAGTCGGAGATCGACGTGGCACTCAGCGGCGACCTGATGCGTTCGCTCGCCGGCGGCCCCTGGCTGCTGATGGAGCACTCCACGGGCGCCGTGAACTGGCAGCCGGTCAACCGGGCCAAGCGCCCCGGAGAGCTGCGCCGCAACGCCCTCGCCCATGTGGCGCACGGCGCGGACGGCATCGCCTACTTCCAGTGGCGGGCGGCGAAGGCGGGCGCCGAGCAGTGGCACTCGGCGATGCTGCCGCACTCCGGCACCGACAGCCGGATCTGGCGGGACGTCGTACGGCTCGGCGCGGACCTGAAGGCCCTGGCCGAGGTCCGCGGCAGCACCGGCACCGCCGAGGTCGCGATCGTCTGGGACTGGAACGCCCGCTGGGCCGTGGAACTGCCCTCCCAGCCGAGCGGTGAGCTGCGCTACCTGGACCTGGTGCGGGCCTGGTACGAGCCGCTGTGGCGCTCGGGCGTGGCCGTGGACTTCGTCCGCCCCGACGCCGACCTCTCCGCGTACCGCCTCGTCCTGGCCCCGAACCTGTACCTGGTCGACGACGCGGGCGCGGCGAACCTCACGTCGTACGCCGAGCGTGGCGGCACGCTCGCCGTCGGCTTCCACAGCGGGGCCGTCGACGAGAACTGCCATGTGCGGCTGGGCGGTTACCCGGGCGCGTTCCGGCAGGCCGTCGGTGTGCGCAGCGACGAGCTGTTCCCGCTGCTGCCCGGCGAGCCGGTCGGCCTGAGCGGTGCGGTGCCGCCGGGCGCCTCGGGCACGCTGTGGTCGGAGCGGGTGCGTCTCGAGGGCGCCGAGGCGGTCGCGTCGTACACGGACGGACCGCTGGCCGGTGTCCCGGCCGTGACCCGGCACGCGCACGGCAGGGGCACCGCCTGGTACGTCGCCACGCTCCCCGACCCGGACACCCTCGCCGCGCTCCTCGGCCGCGTCCGCGGTGAGGCGGGCGTGGAGCCGGTGCGTACCGCCGCGCCCGGGGTCGAGGTGGTCCGGCGGCGCGGCACCGAGGCGGACTACGTGTTCCTCATCGACCACACCGGCCGGGGCGCGCAGGTCCCGGTCGCCGAGGGCGCCACGGAGCTCCTCTCCGGCAAGGAGGTCCTCGGCACGGTCACCGTCGCACCGGGCGACGTCGCCGTCGTGCGGGAGCCTCGGGGTCGGTGAGCCCCGTCCGGGCGGGCCCGCCGGCCGGGTGTCAGTTCCAGGTCCAGGCTGCGAGGTTCTTTTCGAGCTGTGCCACCGCGACGCCCCGGCCGGCAAGAGCAGCCGTTGGGGCGCGGGGGGGGGGGGGCGGGGGGGCCGGGGGGGGGGCGCCCCGGCGCCCGGGGCCCGCCGCCCGCGCGGCGACCCGCGGCACCGGCTCGTGGGTGGGGGAGCGCCGCGCCCGCACCATCGCCCGGTCCGCGTTGGCCAGGCCCCGCGCGATGAACGGCAGCACCGGCCACAGCACGAACAGCGAGGTCAGCGTGGTGACGAAGGTGAGAATGCCCCAGGGAAGCCGTATGAAGTCGTACAGGACGGTGCGCCAGCCCACCGGGTCCTTCAGCGCCATCCACAGCTGGGGGAAGAAGCCGCCCCCGCCGCGCAGCGGAAGCCGGCTCGGCTCGTCCACCCGCACCCCGAGCAGTGCCCGGGCCCTGGCCCGCTCCAGCTTGCCCAGCTGCCGCGCGCCCATCAGTCCCGCGGCCAGCAACGGGAATCCGATCACCGTGACCGTCAGCCCGACACCGGTGAACAGCATCGTCACCACGTACACGAATCCGAGCAGCGACGCCGGGAGGTTCGCCAGCAGGTGGGCGATCTCCAACCAGGTGTGCCGGTCGTAGGCGAAACGGGCCGGCGGCGGGCGGTCGCCGGGGGCGGCGCCGGTGTTCCCGCGAGGCGTCGGTGTCGAAAGGCGTTCGGTCATACGAGTCAGCGTGCCGTGCCGCGAGACGCCGCGCCATGAGGTGTACCGCCAGGACGCACTGAGGAAAACCCCACCCTCGGACCCACCCCCGGGGACCGCCCTCGGGACGCACCCCCGGATTCACCCCCGGGACCCACCTCCCGGAGCCCGCCCCGTGTCCCAAGGTGTGACGGGCTGCTTACCGTCTCTTTATCAGGCCCTAGACTCCCGTGCGTACAGATCGTCGG
>NZ_JBHYKH010000704.1:0-3661 GCF_042741275.1 Streptomyces sp. NPDC058964 | reverse complement strand
GCCGGGGGCCGGGGTGCCGGTGCCGCTCGCGGGTGCGACGGCGGACGCGTCGAGCGGTGTGCCCGGGGCCGGGGTCGCCTGCGCCGCGGCCGCCGCGGGCGCCGCCGGGGCCTGGTCGGGCAGACTCCGCGGGGGGACGGCCCGACCGGGGGCGACCGGAGCCTGCGCCCCCTCCGCGGGGAGCGGCTGGGCGGCGGGGAGCTGCCCGGGGGCGGGCTGTCCGGTGGCCCGGTCCGGAATCGCCGGGGCCGCGACCGTGGCCCGGGAAGGCTGTACGGGGGCGACGGCCTGCGCCGGAACCGGCTGCCCACCGGGGACGGCCTGAGCCGCGACGGCGGTCTGCACGGGCGCACCGTCCATGGCCGTCCCCTGCGCGGGAACAGACTGCGCGGGAAGCGACTGCGCCGGAACCCCCTGTGCGGGCACCGTCTGCGCGGGTGCCGAAACCTCGGCCGACTGGGTCACGGCCCGCCGGCGGCGGCCCGTCGGCGCGCTGGTGGGGTGCGGCTGCGGCGGAGTGTGGTCCTCGGCCTGGTCGTGCGGTACGGCGTCATGCCGCCCGTCGTGGCCCGGCACCCCGCCCGGAACGGCGATCGCGGCGTTCTCGCCCGCCACCGGGGCCTGGGCCTGTGCCGGCACCTGTCCGTCCATGTTGTCGGGCACGGCCGCAGCCGCGGGCTCGGACCCGGGCGAACGGTCCGCCTCGGCGGGCGGCAGCGCGAAGACCGTACGGTTCCCCGCCTCCTGCGCGGCGGCGCGCTCGGCCGCGGCGGCCAGGGCACGACGGCGGCGCCCGGTGGGCCGGTCACCGTCGGCGGGCTCGGGCTCCGGTCCGCCCTCCGGGGCAGGGGAGGCCGCGGGCAGCGCGGCCGGCAGGGCCTGCGGTTCCCCGGCGTCACGCCGGGCGCGCCGTCCGGTCGGTGCGGGCACGCCCTGCGGCGGTACGGTCCCGCCGAGGCCCGTACCCGATGCGGCGGTACCCGCCGCGTGCTCGGCCGCCGTCAGCACGGCACCCTCGGCCACGCCCTCGCCACCGGCCACTCCGTCGGGCGCGCTGTCGCCCGCCCGGCCGCGTCGCCGTCCGGTGCCGCCGGTCACCTCGCCGCTCTCGGCCTCGCCCGGCTCCGGACCCTCGGCCGCCCGCCGCCTGCGCCGCCGGGTGGGCACGGGCGCCTCCGTGTCGGCGGCACCGGACTCGCCGGGAACCTCGCTCTCCAGGAAGGCGTCCACGGAGGACCGCCGGGCCCGCCGCCGACCACCGCCCGGGGGCAGCTCGGCCGGGGCACCCGCGCCGGATCCGGCACCCCCGGCGACGGCGTCGAGGGCGGGAACCGGTGACGCGACGACCCCGGCGCCACCGCCGAGCGGCACCTCGAGCACGTACGCGCTGCCACTCATGCCCGGCACCTCGTGCGTCTGCAGCACACCACCGTGTGCCCGCACGATCCCGCGCACGATCGGCTCGTGCACCGGGTCTCCCCCGGCATAGGGTCCGCGCACCTCGATGCGGGCGACCTCGCCGCGCTGCGCGGCCGCCACGACGACGGTGTTGTCCATGTAACCGCCCGCGGACACGGGCGCGTTGCCGGTCGCGTCGACGCCCGCCACGTCCGCGACGAGATGCGCGAGCGCGGTGGCGAGCCGGTGCTGGTCGACCTCGGCCTCGATGGGCGGCGCGTGCACGGCGAACTGCACCCGCCCGGGGCCGATGAGCTCGACGGCCCCTTCGACCCCGGCGGCGACGACGGCGTCGAGCATCACCTTCGTACGGGTGATGTCGTCCGTGCCCGTGTCCAGCCGCTGGTAGCCGAGGACGTTGTCGATCAGCTGGGTGATGCGTGAGTAGCCGGCGGACAGGTGGTGGAGCACCTGGTTGGCCTCGGGCCACAGCTGCCCGGCATCGTCCGCGGCGAGGGCCGACAGCTCGCGGCGCAGTTCGTCCAGCGGTCCGCGCAGCGAGCGTCCGAGCAGCGTCAGCAGTTGCTCGTGCCGTCCGGCCAGGGCCTCGTACCGGTCCTTCTCGCGCTCGGCGAGCGCGGCGTACCGCTCCTCGCCGGCCGCCAGCTCCTCCTCGTGCTGCTCGCCCAGCTCCTCCAGCTCGGCCACGTGCTTCTGGCGCAGCGCGGTGAGGTCGGAGGCGTGCTCTTCGGAGAGCTTCTCCAGTTCCTGCGCGTGCGCCTTCTCCAGCGTCGCCTTCTCGTCGGCGAGGGTGTCGTACGGCCGCCGGTCGGTGAAGGTCATCACGGCGCCGACGAGCTGGTCGCCGTCGCGCACCGGCGCGGTCGTCAGGTCGACCGGCACCTTTCTGTCGCCCTTGGCCCACAGCACCTGCCCGCGCACCCGGTGCTTGCGTCCGGAGCGCAGGGTGTCGGCGAGCGGGGACTCCCCGTACGGGAAGGGCGAGCCGTCGGAGCGGGAGTGCGCGACGAGGTTGTGCAGCTCCTTGCCGCCGAGCTCGCCGGCCCGGTAGCCCAGTATCTGGGCGGCGGCCGGGTTCACGAGGACGATCCGTCCGTCGGTGTCCGTGCCGACGACGCCCTCGGACGCCGCCCGCAGGATCATCTCGGTCTGCCGCTGCGAACGGGCCAGCTCGGCCTCGGTGTCGACGGTCCCGGACAGGTCGCGCACGACAAGCATGAGCAACTCGTCGCCGGTGTAGCCGTAACCGTCGTACGCCTGCTGCCCGTTCTCCAGGTTCGCACTGGTGACCTCGACCGGGAACTCGCTGCCGTCGGTCCGCCGCGCGATCATCCGCGTCGGCTTGGTCCGCCCGCGCGGGTCCATGTGGTCGGGCCGCCGCATCGAGCCCGGGATCAGCCTGGAGTCGAACTCGGGCAGCAGATCGAGCAGCCCGCGCCCCACGAGCGCCGTCCCCGGAGTCTCGAAGGCCTCCAGCGCGATCGTGTTGGCGTTGACGACGGTCCCATTGGCGTTGACCAGTACCAACGCGTCGGGAAGCGCGTCGAGTATGGCTGCGAGGCGAGCAGCGCCTCGGGATGGCCTGCTGCTCACGAGACGCTTCCTCCCTGTTACCGCACCTTGCCGACCGCTCGGGCCATCTTGCCAACCGGCCCGCAGCGTGTCACGCGAGGGAGTCTAAGGGCACCGGTTGCGCTCGCGACGCCGGATGAGAGGGAGGTCGCACGACAAAGTGACGGGGAACGTGTGACCACCTGCTCAGGCTTCGCGGGACCTTCGCGGGACTTTTACGGGACCGGGGATTCCGCCATGAAACGACTATGGACCCCGGCGGACGTCCGGGAGCCGAGGTCCGGCAGGAGCGGCACCATCCGGTTCCACCGTCCGATCTCGCAGCCGTTGCTGCGGTTGTAGGTCGCGTCGACCGGGCGTCCGGCCCAGGTCCCGGTGACGCGGGCGGTGGCCGGGCCGCCGTAGAGCATGGTGCAGGCGCTGTCCGGAGCCACCGGTGCGAAGGCGTCCCGGCCCCACTTGGTGTTCCGGTCGACGGCACCGCAGGCGCCGGTGACGTCCGGGTGGGTACCGGCGGCCGGGTGACAGGACAGTTCGTACGTCCCGTCGCGGGGGGGGGCCCCCGGGGCGGCGGGCCGGCCCGGCGGGCCCGCGCCCCCGCCGCCCCCGCCGCGCCCGGGCCCGGGCGCCCGCGGCGCGGGGGGCGCCCGCGCGCGCCCGGGGCGGCGGC
>NZ_JBHYKH010000703.1:1380-3664 GCF_042741275.1 Streptomyces sp. NPDC058964 | reverse complement strand
GCCGCCGCCAGCACGAGCACGATCGCCTCGGGGCCGTACGCCACCGAGGCCATCGCGTCCAGCGACAGCGCGGCGAGGCCGGTGACGGCGGTCAGACGGTGCCGCTCGCCGGTATCGGGGGGTTCTTCGACGGCAGGGTTCGCGCCCGGCTCGAGGGTTAGGAGGGACATGGCTGAGTGCTCCTTCTTCCTTCGGCCGCGCACGAGGGCTGAACGGTGCGCGGGTGCACTCAGGTTCCGTCCATTTCCGACCGCAACTGGCCATTCCTTGCGGCATCTTCGCGCCCACCCGCCTGACCTTGACGAGACCTTGACGGCCATGTGTGCCAGGCGACAGCAACGGTCTCCACCGCTTGCGGCAACTCCGCAAGGGCGGCGTCAAGGACAGCTCGTCGTCCGTCAACGTCGCGCCAAAATGCACTGTTCCGGCCCTCCCTGTCTCTACCGTCACCGGTATGGGACGCCGCGACAACGCGCGCAGGCCAGCGGCAGGCGCTAGCGCAGACACAACTGGGGACGCGGTGCACGACCACCGCTGGGCACAGGACGTGAAGGACTCCGTCCGCTGCGTCGGCGCACTGCTCGCTCTGTTGCTGCTCATCGACTGCGGCTCGGGTCGGTTCACGCTCCTGCGCGGCGCCCTCTGGCTCGCGCTCGCTCTGCTGCTGTTCCTCGTGCTGTGCCCGGCGCGGGTCTCGGCTGGCGAGAACTGGCTGGCCTCGCGCCGGCTGCTGCGCGAGCGCCGGATCCGTACGGACCTGCTGGTGTCCGTCCGCTACCTGGACGGCGTCTCCCAACCGCTCCGGCTGCTGGACGCGTTCGGCGCGCGTGTCGAGATCGATCCCGATGTGCTGGTGCACAACCCGCAGTTGTGGCACCGCCTGGAGAAGAGCGCCCGACGGTCGGCGGCCGACGGCCTGCTGCTGTGCGGGCAGACCGCGCTGCGCCGCCTCTCGGCCCGCATGGACCGCGAGTGCGCGTTGGCCGTGTTCAAGGTATCCGGGCTGGAGTAGCTCCTCCCCGTCGATTCCTCAGGCCCTCTGGCCCGGGGGATGCGGCTGCACGCCCGTCGTCACGATGTCCAGCCCCTGCCGGGTCGTCGCGAGCACCACCCGGTCGCCAGCCCGCAGTTACCCGGCCCTGCTGCGGACGCCACCGCCTTGCCCTCGACTTGCAGGGTGTGGCCATGGCCGACGGCGGCGGCCACCAGGAACTCCGGTAGGGCGGTGTCGGCGTCCGACAGCACCGTGGTGGAGGTGTCCTGCGCGGGATCGTCGGACGGACCGGCGGCGCGGTCCAGCAGCCGTTCCAGGTGCCGGCCTCGCCGACGGTGGAACATCCGCACCACAAACCGTACCGAGGGGTTGAGGGTGCGGGCGAACAGGGCGGCCATCATGTTGACCTGGTCGTCGCGGTAGGTCAGGGCCAGCGCGACGGCCCGCTCGACACCGGCCGCCCGTCCACTCGTCCGGGCGCGCGGAGACGAGTAGCTGGACAGGTGAGCGCGGGGCGTCGTGCAGCGCGGTACTTCCGGCGCCGTACTCGTGGTCCCGGATGGCAGCACCTCGGTGACGACCTCTCCGCACACCGCGTCCAGTTCGAGGGCGAGCCGGAGCGTGAGCCGTCGTCGCCCCAGATCACCATGTTCTGGGAGCGCTGGCCAAGTACCTTTTTGAGGTGCAAGGTTGACGTCATATCGAGAGGAACGACGGGGGTGCGCGGTGCCGTTCCATTGGGCGACCGATACGGCATCAGGATCGCGAAAGGGGATGCGCCGGGCCGGGTGTCACCATCTGCGCACCGGTCCTGACGTGTCCAGCGCGGCACCCGTCTGGTCGGCCAGTGTCACGGCGACCAGGCGGGCTTGGAGCGGGGGTACGGGGCCTGGGCCGGGGGTGAGCATGAAGCGGCCGAGGTAGTGGCCGTTGCCGTACGCCCGAAGTTCGATGTCGCCCTCGGGCCAGCCGCCGGTGTCCGCATCCCAGGTGCGGCGGCCCACCGTCATGGTGCCGTCCTTCTCCAGGCGCGGGTGCCGCCCCATGAGGGTGCCGTACTCGAAGCGGCAGGCGCTCAGGCCGAGCAGCTCGGCCAGCTCGTGCCGCACGTGGTCGACCACGGTGTCGGCGGAGCTGGCGGACTGGGCGAGGGCGGCCGTGCGGTGGATCCGGGCCAGGTGCGCCGCGTCGGTCACAGCGATTACCTCCAGGCGGCGGGAGCGGGCGGCGAGGTTGGAGACGAGAACTCAGACCCCCACCAGCATGACGGGGTGTTAGAAAACATAGGAA
>NZ_JBHYKH010000703.1:0-1370 GCF_042741275.1 Streptomyces sp. NPDC058964 | reverse complement strand
GTTGCGAGACCATCAGGCCCACGCCGAGCAGCAGGACGGCGGTTTCGACATCTGCGGATGCGGTGATGTCGAACGTCTGGTAGGGCCGGGTCAGGAAGAAATCGAACCAGGCCGCCGCCGACAGTGCCGCCACGACGCCCGCCGTACGGCTGCCCAGCGCGGCCACCGCGACGACCACCACCACGAGAATCAGCGCGGCATTCGTGTGCGACAGGTCGGTGTGGAATGGCACGAGAGCGAGTGCCACCAGGAACGGGGCCGCCACGCCGGCCGCCAGGGCGAGCCGGTCGCGCAGCGACCAGGCGCGGACGGTGGTGTTGGCCCCGCGTGTGCGGTGCAGTCGCCAGGTGCCGGTCTCGGTGCTCATCACGCACCTCCTACGCTCTGCTCGGTTGATTCGGCACCCACGGCCTGCTCTGCCTGCTCGGCGAGGGGCAGTGACACGACCATGGTCAGGCCGCCGCCGGGGGTGTCCTCGGGAGTGAGGGTGCCGTTCATCGCCTCGGTCAGGCCGCGTGCGAGGGCGAGCCCGAGGCCGAGTCCGGTGGTGTTGTCGGTGTCCCCGAGCCGCTGGAACGGCTCGAAGAGGCGATCCCGGCCCGTCGGCGGGAGGCCGGGGCCGCGGTCCACGACCCGCAGCTCCACCCTCCCGTCCAAGGCGCTGGCGCTGACCAGTACCTTCTGTCCGGGAGGGGTGTGGCGGGCGGCGTTGACGGCGAGGTTGGCGATCACCCGCTCCAGTAGCGGCGGGTCGGTCAGCACCGCCGGGATCTCCTCTACATCCGCCACCTCGACACCGGGTACGTCCGCGAGCGCCATGGGCAGCACCTCCTCCAGCGAGGTGGGACGCAGGTTCAGCGTGAGGGCACCCGCTTCCAGGCGGCTGAGGTCGAGGAGGTTCTCCACCAGGCGGTTGAGCTTGGCCATGGACTCGTCGGCGGTGGCGAGGAGTTCGTCGCGGTCGGCGGCGGAGAATTCGACGTCGCGGCTGCGCAGGGAGGTGACGGCGGCCCAGCCCGCGGCGAGCGGGGTGCGCAGGTCGTGTCCGACGGCCCGCAGCAGCGCCGTACGCATCCGGTCGGCGGCCTTGACGGGCTCGACCTCGGCCGCCGCCTCGGCCAGACGGGCTCGCTCGACCGCGGAGCCGACATGTGCGGCGAACGCGGCCAGCACACGGCGCTCGGAAGAGGACAGGGGGCGGCCGCGCAGCACCAGGTACTCCCCCGGACCAGCCGGCACGGCGGTGACACCCTCGGCGTCCGGCGGCTCGTCGACCAGCTCCGCCGACTCCATGCCGAAGGTCTCCCGTGTGCGCTCCAGCAGAGCGGGGAGGGTCGCGCCGCCGCGCACGATGGTGCCGGCCAGGGACG
>NZ_JBHYKH010000702.1:0-3670 GCF_042741275.1 Streptomyces sp. NPDC058964 | reverse complement strand
AACGTCGAGGCCTCCATGTCCTCCCCCTCGTCGCTGCTCCACTGGACCCGCCGCATGATCGAGATCCGCAAGCAGAATCCCGCCTTCGGACTGGGGTCCTATACCGAACTGCAGTCCTCGAACCCGGCGGTGATCGCGTTCCTGCGGGAGTACGAGGACGACCTGGTCCTGTGCGTGCACAACTTCTCCCGCTTCGCGCAGCCCACGGAACTGGACCTGCGGCGGTTCACGGGACGCAATCCGGTCGAGCTGTTCGGCGGGGTGCGCTTCCCCGCCATCGGTGAACTGCCGTACCTGCTGACCCTCGCGGGGCACGGCTTCTACTGGTTCCGGCTGCGCCGGGAAGCCGCGTAGTCACACCCCCGGGTGGGGCGGTTTCCGCTGCCCCGCCCGGGGCACCCATCAGTAACACCCCGACGCCCCGGGGAAAGGACGCGACGCCATGGCGGAAACGGTCACACCTTCCGGCACGACAAGCCCCGGCCACATCCTCGCGTCGCTCGATCCGCTGCTGCGCGAGTGGCTGCCGAGGCAGCGGTGGTTCGCGGGCAAGGGGCGTCCGGTCACCGGTTTCTCCCTGGTCTCGGCCACCGAACTGCTGCCCTCCGGCGGACGCCTGGGCCTGCACCATCTGCTGGTCCGCGCACACCAGACGCCCGCGCCCGGCACCGCCGCCCACCCGGGCGACGTCTACCAGCTCGTCATAGGCGCGCGCGAGGCGCTGCCGCCCCGGCTGGCGCCCGCGCTCATCGGACACGTGGAGCAGGGGCCGCTCGCCGGACGCACGGTGTACGACGCGCTGTACGACCCCCGGCCCGCCGAGGTGCTCCTGGAGGCCCTGCGCACCCGGGCCCGCATCGGCGGGCTGCGCTTCGAGCGGGACCGGCGGCAGGAGATACGGGACGGGCTCGTGGCCCGGCTGCTGACCGCCGAGCAGTCCAACTCTTCGGTGGTCTACGGCGATACGTTCATCCTGAAGCTGCTGCGCCGGATCGTGCCCGGCGTCAACCCGGACCTGGAGATACCGCTCGCCCTGGCGCGCGAGGGCTGCGCCCGGGTGCCCGCGCCCACGGCGTGGCTGCTGGCCGACCTGAACGGCGACAGCTACGTACTGGCCGTGCTCCAGCCCTTCGTGCGGGGCGCCACGGACGGCTGGGAACTGGCCCTGCGCGAGCTGGCCAAGGGCGAGGACTTCACCGCCGAGGCGCGGGCGCTGGGCCGGGCCACCGCCGAGGTGCACACGGCGCTCGGCCGCGCGCTGCCCACGGTCACCCTGGGCCACGGCCAGCTGCGGCAGCTGGTCGACGGCATGGTCGAACGGCTGGCGGCGGCCGCGCAGGCGGTCCCCGCGTTACGGCCGTACGAGCCCGGACTGCGTTCCGCCTACGAGGCCCTGGCCGGCCTGGCCGCCGAGGGCCGCACCTGGACCGCCCAGCGCGTCCACGGCGACCTGCACCTCGGCCAGTGCCTGCGCTCCCCCGACGGCCAGTGGTCGCTGATCGACTTCGAGGGCGAGCCGGCCCGCCCCCTCGCCGAGCGGCGCATGCCGCAGCCCACGGAGCGCGACATCGCGGGGATGCTCCGCTCGTTCGACTACGCGGCCCATTCGACGGCCCCGCCGGCCCCGGGATGGGCGGCCGTGTGCCGGGCCGCGTACTGCTCCGGGTACGCCGAGGTCGCCGGCCGTGACCCGCGTACCGATCCCGTACTGCTGCGGGCCTACGAGACCGACAAGGCGGTCTACGAGGTCGTCTACGAGGCCCGCCACCGCCCCGACTGGCTCCCCGTACCGCTGTCGGCGGTACACCTCCTCGCCACGTCCGACCAGCTCTGACCTCACCCTCGCCCAGGAGGCCCGTCCGTGACCCCCAGCCCCCCGTCCAGCGGTTCGGATCCGAAGAATCCAAAGAAGACGGCGGCCAAGAAGAAGGCGACCGCGAAGAAGGCGACCGCGAAGAAGGCCACGGCGAAGAAGGCGCCCGCCGAGAAGACCGGCGCGAAGAAGCCCTCGGCCGAGAAGGCGGCCCCGGCCGCGAAGGTCCCGCCCCAGAAGGTCACCAAGGTCACCGCCGCGAAGACCTCCCCCGTCGAGGTCGCCGTGTCCCCCGCCGTGACCGCCGGCGACCGCGAGCGGCTGCTCCACGGGACGCATCACGACCCGCACTCCGTCCTCGGCGCCCACCCGCTGGCCGGCGGGGTCGCCTTCCGGGCCTTCCGCCCGTACGCACGGTCCGTCGGCGTCGTGTCGGGCAGTCTGCGGGCCGAACTGCACGACGACGGCGACGGCTTCTTCTCCGGGCTGCTGCCCCTTCGCGAGGTCCCCGAGTACCGGCTGCTGGTGGAGTACGAGGGTGCGGCGCAAGAGACCGAGGACGCGTACCGCTTCCTGCCCACCCTCGGCGATCTCGACCTCCATCTCATCGGCGAGGGCCGGCACGAGCAGCTGTGGCGGGCACTGGGCGCCGAGCCGATGACGCACCAGGGGGTGACCGGCACCCGCTTCTCGGTGTGGGCGCCGAACGCACGGGGCGTGCGGGTCGCCGGCGGCTTCAACTTCTGGGACGGCACCGGGCACCCGATGCGGTCACTGGGCTCCTCGGGGGTGTGGGAGCTGTTCGTGCCGGGCATCGGCGAGGGCGAGCTCTACAAGTTCGAGATCACCCGCCCGGACGGCTCACGGACCCTGCGCGCCGACCCGATGGCGCGGCGCACGGAGGCTCCGCCGAACACCTCCTCCGTCGTGCACGCCTCGCGCTACGAGTGGGGCGACGCGGCGTGGCTGGCCCACCGGGGGGACACACCGGTCCACGAGGCTCCCTTCTCGGTGTACGAGATCCACCTCCCCTCCTGGCGGCCCGGCCTGACCTACCGCCAACTCGCCGAACAGCTGCCCGCGTACGTCAGGGACCTGGGCTTCACCCATGTCGAGCTGATGCCCGTCGCCGAGCACCCCTTCGGCGGCTCCTGGGGCTACCAGGTCACCGGGTTCTACGCGCCGACGGCCCGCCTCGGCACCCCCGACGACTTCAAGCACCTGGTCGACGCCCTCCACCGGGCCGGGATCGGTGTGCTGATGGACTGGGTTCCGGCACATTTCCCGCGCGATGAGTGGGCGTTGGCCGAGTTCGACGGACGCCCTCTGTACGAGCACGAGGACCCGTTGCGGGCCGCCCACCCCGACTGGGGCACGCTGGAGTTCGACTTCGGCCGTCGCGAGGTGCGCAACTTCCTGGTCGCCAACGCCGTTTACTGGTGCGAGGAGTTCCACATCGACGGCCTGCGCGTGGACGCGGTCGCCTCGATGCTCTACCTCGACTACTCCCGTGAGCCGGGCCAGTGGTCGCCGAACGAGCACGGGGGCCGGGAGAACCTGGACGCGGTGGCGTTCCTGCAGGAGATGAACGCGACCGTGTACCGGCGCAGTCCGGGTGTGGTGACCATCGCCGAGGAGTCGACCGCCTGGGACGGCGTCACCCGGCCCACGCACCACCGGGGCCCGAGCGGCTTCGGCGGTCTCGGCTTCGGGCTGAAGTGGAACATGGGCTGGATGCACGACTCGCTGGGGTACATGGGCCATGAGTCCGTCCACCGCAAGTACCACCACCACGAGATGACGTTCTCGATGGTCTACGCCTACAGCGAGAACTACGTCCTGCCCATATCCCACGAC
>NZ_JBHYKH010000701.1:0-3673 GCF_042741275.1 Streptomyces sp. NPDC058964 | reverse complement strand
CGCGGGCGGCCCCGGCGCCCGCGCGGCCCCCCCCCGGCGGGGGGGGGGGGGGGGGCGGCGCGGGCGCCGGCCCCGCGCGCCCCCCCCGCCGCGCGCCGCGCGGACTCCCGCGTCTCCGCGGCCTCCTCCAGCACGAGCTGGAAGACGCGCCGCGCACGCTCCCCGAGCGCCTCGTACGTCTGCGGAGCGAGCTTCGCCACGGTCTCGCGCAGGCGTTCCGCCTCCGCCTCCATCTCCCTGGCGAGCACGGTCAGCCGCGCGGCCCGCTCCCACGCCGCGTCGCGGTCCCGGGACAGCGCCGCGGCGTACGCGTCGACCTGCTCGGGGCGGTAGCCACGCCCCCGGACGGTCTCGAAGCCGTGCGGCGACATCGATGCGCTGCCCACCCTGGAACCCCTCTCCGCCGGACCCACGCGAAATGCCCAATTCGCGGACATCTTGATGGATCGGTGACAAGTGTGCATAACGCGACACTCCGTGGAGACGTCACGGCCGGGGGGGCGCACTCCGGTCAGCGGGACCGCGCGCCCGGCGGCCGGGCGAACGCGGCGCGCGCCTCCTACGGGAGGCGAACCGTCACCGGGCCGCCCTGCGGTGACGGGTGAGGACGGCGGCGCCCACCCGATCGGCCGACAGACACTCCAGGTCCGTCGCCGGGGACCCCTCGGGGAACAGCCGCCTGCCGGTGCCGAGGACGGCGGGGAAGGTGATCAGCCGGTACTCGTCGACCAGGTCCTTGACCATCAGCTCGTGCACGACGCCCAGGCTGCCCGCGACGATCACATCACGCCGCTCGTCCCGGACGGCCTCGACGAGACCGCCGTCGACGACCCGTGAGTGCGCCCACGCCGACACGTCGGACCGGGTGCGGGAGACGACCAGTTTCGACGCGGCGTTCATCCGCGCCGCGAACGGGTCGTCGCGGCCCGGCCACAGCCGCGCGAACAGCTCCCAGGTGGTGCGCCCCAGCAGCAGGACCCCGTCGTCCAGGGTGCCGCCGAGACGGAACTTGTCCCCGGCGACCGCCTCGCGGCCGTACCGGAACATCCAGCCGCCCTTCGGCGTGCCCCCGGACCCGTCCGGGTCCTCCACGATTCCGTCCAGGGTGGTGAACGCGATGACGATGACACTCATGACGACGGGTCCCTTCGGTCGGTGCTCACCGGTACGTACCGGCGGCACCGGCCCGATTCATCGCCCCGGACGCGATTCGTCGCGGGAAATCCGCTCCGGACCCTCGAAGGACGCGAGGACACGCGGGTCCGTGAACACCACGTTGCGCGCGATCCGGCCGCCCGTCACCGTGAGCACCTGCACCGAGTGGAGCCGGTGCCCGCCGCAGGGCTCCGGCGCGTACGCCACGAGCGCGGGCTGCCCGTTCGCCGTCAGGTCCCGCGCACGCCAGCCCACACCCCGCAGCCCGAACACGCGGTCCATGAACAGGCCGTAGTCCCCTCTGCCCCGGTACCACAGCGGCACCGGCGGCATCTCCAGGACCGCGTCGTCCGTGAGCAGCCGTACGAGCGCGGGAACGTCCGCCGCCTCGAACGCCCGCACGTACCGCTGGACCACCGCGCGCGCCTGCGGATCCTCCGGTTCGGCGACCCCGCCCACGTCACCCACGCCCGCGAGGGCGGTACGGGCCCGTTGCAGCGCGGAGTTGACCGCCGCCGCCGAAGTCCCCAGCTGCGCGGCCACCTCGGCGGCACTGAACTCCAGCACCTCGCGCAGCACCAGCACGGCCCGCTGCCGCGCCGGCAGCAACTGCAACGCCGCCACCAGCGCGAGCCGCAGGTCGGCCCGCGCCTCCAGGTCGAACCGCACGTCGGGGAACGGCTCCAGCCACGGGACGTCGAGCGCCGGCGTCAGCGGCGCCCGGGGATCATCACTCGGGGCGCCCAGCCCGGACGGCAGCGGACGCCGCCCGCGCCCCTCCAGCGCCGTCAGGCACACATTGGTCGCGATCCGGTACAGCCAGGTCCGCACGGACGCCCGCGCGGGGTCGTACCGGTCACGCGCCTTCCAGGCGCGCAGCATCGTCTCCTGCACCAGATCCTCGGCCTCGTGGAACGAGCCCAGCATCCGGTAGCAGTACGCCACCAGCTCACCGCGATACGGCTCGAAGTCCACCGGCTCATCATGCCCGGCCCCCGCACGGAAATGGGGCCGGACCCGGTCACACGACCGGACCCGGCCCCACGGGCCACGCGGACGGGAGCCGCGCCGGACTCCCTGCCGCAAAGGCACTAGAGCAGTCCGTCCCACATCTGCTCGAGGAGCACCGACCACCAGCTCTCCGGCGAACCGAGCGCCGCCGGGTCGAGCGAGGCGAGCTGTGCCTGGAAGTCGACCGTCCAGCGGCCCGCCTGCTCCTGGTTCAGACCGAACCGCAGCCGCCACATCCGGCCCAGCAGCGCCAGGCAGCGCGCGAACTCCGGCAGCCCGGTGTTCACGAACTGCGGCGGTACGGACGCACCGCCCGGCCCCGCCTCCACGGGGACGGCGACGATGTTCGCCGTGCCGTACTGCACACAGATCGCCTTGCCGAAGTCGGTGCCCATCACCAGGTACGAGCCCGCGTCCGGGGCCGGCTGCACACCGCGCTCCTGCGCCAGCTCCGCCAGCGTCGGCACCGGACGGCCCGGCTGCGCCTGCGCCCAGAAGAACGGGCCCATGTCCAGCGGCAGTCCCGCCATCACCAGCGTGTGCGCCACGACGGGCGGCACGCCCTGACGCGACACCGCCGCCTGCTCGAACCGGAAGACGCCCGGACCGAACGCTGCCGCCAGCTCCTGCGCGATCGCCTCCGGCGGGACGGGCGGCACCGGCGGCACCTGCGGCACCGGCACCCGCACCGGCGCCGGCCGCGCGGGACCGTCCGCCACCTGGTGCAACTCGCCCTGGTGTGCCAGAAGTTGCTGCATGCCCTGCTGCCGGCTCGCGTGGTCCGTGCCGTACGGCGCGATGCTCGCGATCCGCGCCTGCGGCCACTGCTCCCGGATCATCCGCGCGCAGTACGCACCCGGCAGCGCACACGACTCCAGCTCCGTGTGCAGCTCCAGCACCTTGTCCGGCGGCACGTTCATGGCGCGCAGCTCGTGGAAGATCTGCCACTCCGGGTGCGGCGTGCCCGGCGCCGAACGCCGGATCAGCTGCTGCTCGGAACCGTCCTGCGCGCGGTAGCGCAGCACCGCCTGATACCCGGGGCCGACCGTCGGCTGCCCCTGCGGCGGGTAACCGTAGGCCGGAGGCTGCTGCCCCGGCATCGGCTGACCGGGCATCGGCTGACCCGGAGGCGGCATCGCGCCGGGCGGCACGGCACCGGGCGGCATCGGCTGCGGGGCGCCGGGAGGCATGCCGGGAGCACCCGGCATCCCGGGAGCGCCGGGGGCCTGCGGCGGCGGAGGCACACCCGGGCCGCCCACCGGCGGCGCCGCCAGGACGGTCTCCGCGTGGGCCACGGCCTCCCGCGGACCACCCGGAGTCCGGGGCGCGCCCGGTCCGGCGGGAGCCGGGGGCATGCCGGGGGCACCCGGCTGGTTGGGGTCGGCCAGCATCGTGGCCGCGTGGTGCACGTTGCCCGGCGGGGTAGCCCCAGGCGGTCCCGGCGGGGTGGGGACACCCGGCGGGTTCGGCACGGCCGGACCGGCGGGGCCCTCGGGCCCGTCGGGAC
>NZ_JBHYKH010000700.1:1925-3690 GCF_042741275.1 Streptomyces sp. NPDC058964 | reverse complement strand
GCTAAGTTTCCCCCCCGCGTTTGGGGGTAGGGGCCCACCCCCGATCGGCAGGTACGGCTCGATCAACTTCCACTGCTCGTCCGTGAGTTGCCTGCGCGTCACACCGAACGTCCTAGCGGATCCAGCTCCCGTACCGGAACAGAACCCAAAGAGTGATCACAACATCACGCCGGCCCTAGCTCTGCGGAACGTCCTTGACGAACACGATGCCGTCGCTGTTCGCCAGGTGGGCCGGGTCGAGCGGGGCATAGCCGAACCAGGGGGAAACGCGGGGCGCGGGCCGCGTGCCGGCGAGGGCGGTGGTCAGCCGCGGGGCGTCGATGACACAGCGGTCTTCCGGGAGCGCGTACAGGAGCCCTTCGAGGGTGTCCGGCGGCGGAGTGTCCACTCCCTGGTGCCGGATCGTGCCGAGGGCCGTCGCGACGAAGGCATACTCCCTGCCGAGTTGGGCGCTCACCAGCGCACCGGCGCTCCACCACTCCACCGGCCCCTCCCACAACTGCATCGTGCTCTTCTCCCGCTGGAGATGGGAGTTGTGGGCGTGGATGAGTGCCGGGCCCCGAGCGGCGACGGCAAGGAGATTGTCGGCCATCATCAAACCCCGCAGCGCGCATAGCCGTGTCATGCGGGCCGGTGAGGTGTCGGCCATCCAGTGGTGGTAGCGCAGCAGGCCGGTCGCGGTGCGCCCGTACAGGCGCGCCCGGTCCCAGGCGTCCCGCGAGGTCGTCACGAGCAGGTGCGGCGTGTGCTGGTCGAGCAGTGCCACCAGATCGTCAGCGAGCAGTCGCAGTTGGCCGGCTTCGGCTGACTGCCCCGTCGACTGGGACGGGTCCATCATGGCGGCGGGGTTGGTCCACCGGTCGTCGGTGCCGAGCAGGCGGTCCAGTGTGTCCGTGGTGCAGGGGAGCAGGTCCGCGTCCACCTGGGCCGCGAGGTAGCCGTGGAGTGCGGTGAGGGCGTGCCGGGGGCTCGCTGCGTGGGTGATCTCCAGTGGGCCGTCGAAGCCGGCGAACCGGAGCCGCTCGGACGCGGGCCGGCCGTCGTTGTCGGCGCGGACGTTGTATGCGCGCATCCAGCGCACGAGTTCGCGGTTGGCCGCGGACGCGCCCCAGCCGTGGCTGATTCCCTGTTCCATGACCTCGTCGAGGGTGCCCGCGCCCGAAGTGACGTAGTCGTCCACGACCAGGCCCGTCATGCAGTCACTCTCGATCGCGATCGTCCGGTAGCCCTCCTGCTCGACAAGCTGCCGGAAGAGTTCGTTGCGTAGGTCGAGCAGAGCGTCCTCGCCGTGGGTGGGCTCGCCCAGGGCGAGCAGCCGGGGCCGGGCCGGGAGCAGCCTCATGACGGTGGCAGCGTCGACGGCATGGACGGTGTCCTTGATGTCAGTAGCCATGTCTTCAACGCTATCGTTGAACCTTCGGTTGAAACTTTCTCGCGATATCGTCAGCCCATGGGGAGAAACCTTCAATACGGTGAGCGGCTCAGGCCGGTTGATCTGGCGCGCGGGCACGGTCTGTCCACGCAGGCGATCAGGAACTACGAGGAGGTCGGCATCCTTCCGGCCGCCGGTCGCACACCCCACGGCTACCGCACCTACACCTCGCTGCACGCGGGGGCCCTGCGCGCGTTTCTTGCCCTGGTGCCCGGCCACGGCCACCAGACGGCGATGTCGATCATGCGGGCGGTGAACCAGGACTCGGGCGATTGGCGGGGGGCGCGCCGGCACCGGATCCCCCGCCCGCGGCCCGCCAGACCGCCCCACCCC
>NZ_JBHYKH010000700.1:0-1915 GCF_042741275.1 Streptomyces sp. NPDC058964 | reverse complement strand
GGTGTTTTTTTTTCCGGGGTGCCCTCACAGGCCACCCTTTGTGGTTTGTTTAACTGGGGGGTGTTTAACCTGTAGTTGTTTTTGTTGGTTTTCCCCCTATTGTAAGAGAGCCACGTCCAGCTCCTCGACGACCGACGGACCCTCCAGGCCGTGGAGAGCGCCCTCCGTGACCTGGAGCCCACCACGGTGCCCGAGCCCAGCGTGGGGTTCGAGCCGGCCGCGGTGTCCCGGCCCGGCGGCACGTTCATCGGGCCGTTGGCAGACAAGCTCGGAATCCGGCCCGCGACGCTGCGCAAATGGGAGCGCGCCGGGCTGGTGCGCCCGCGCCGCGACCCGATCACCGGGTACCGCGTCTACGACGAGGCCGATGTACGGGACGCCCGGCTGGCTCACCAGCTCAGGCGGGGCGGTTACCTGCTGGAGCAGATCGCCCCGCTGATCGCCCAGGTGCGGGCGGCCGGCGGGCTGGAGCCGCTGGAGGCCGCACTGTGCGACTGGCACGGCCGGCTGTCCGCCCGCGGGCGGGCGATGCTGACCGGGGCCGCGGAGCTGGAGGCGTATCTCCGTGAGCGGGGATGAGACTTCGGTCGCCAGCCGAAGAGAAGCCGAAGAGAAGAAGGGGCACCAACGGTTCCGTCTCGGCTGACCCGTCCGCCGATGTCGGCCCGGTGCTCGACTGAGCCTTACCCCTCATCGACCGCAGCCGGATCACGCAGGGGCCGCAGGCCGCCAGGCAGGTCCGGGAGCTGGAACGGGTACCGGACGAGCATGTTGATGTGGTGCCGCACGAACGGGGAGAGGCGGGCCACGTCCTCGTCGCGCACGTCGAAGCCGTCCGCGCGCAACTGGTTCACCGCGGCGTCTTTGTACCGCGTCGTGCACAGCACGAGGGCGTCGAGGACCAGGCCGAGCGCGCCGATCTGGTCCCCCATGCCGTCCTGGTGGCGCTGGTAGAGCTGCCCCCGAGCGGCCGTGTTGTTCGAGGTGGTCGGCGAGCCGGAACACCGGTCCCGCAGACAGCGGGGCTGGGAGGCCGGCTTCCCGCCCGGCCCCCGCAGCTGCGCACGCTCGTCGGTGTCGCCATCAGTGTCCGCGGCCAAATCCACGGACGACCTCGACCTGTCCGAACGCCGCGACGGACGCCCCTTCGACTCCGACGACGAGGACATCGCCGCCGCTCTTGCCGGCGCCGCCGGTAGCGCCATCGAGAACGCTCGCCTGTTCGACGAGCAGGTACACGACAACGCCGACACTTCCAACGCCTCCTGACCCGCCTGCCCGGCCTGTAGCCCTTCACCACCGCCGCCGTCCACCCGCCCGCCCGCGCGACCGTCATCGGCGAAAGACGTCGGCCACGATCTGTCAGTGGCCACGGCGTGACTGTTGGCGGCACGCCCCACGGAGCGACGTAAGCCGACCGCTGGGCCGGATGCCCCTGATATCGACTGTTCGGCGCTTGCGCACCTGGCTGCGCGCGTCCCGTGACAGGCTCACCGTCGACTTAGCCGCCCACTTCGCCGCACAGCCCCCTGTCTGCTGCGGGGCGTCCATTACGACGGCTGGGACCCGAGCGTCGAACCGGGTCGATGCCCTTGTCCAATCCTGGATACGCCTGGCGACACTTCGGCTGTGGGAACCGAGCGCGCGTGCTGCCCATCGGTTCGCTGGAGCACCTGCTGCTTGCCGTCGGGGAGCAGGCTATCCGTGCTCTGCGTGCCCACAACCGGCCTGACGGTGCGGGCCGTGCCCCGCGCAACGCCGCGCAGGCCGCCGCCGCAGCCTCGGCCGAGCGACGCGAGCGCGACGCCGTGTCCGCTTGGCTGGCGCAGCGGGACACGGCGACGCTTCCCTGACCCGGGCCGCAGCCCGGTGTGCACCCGCAGGCGAACGCGTCAGCACCGTCCGGCGTCCAACT
>NZ_JBHYKH010000699.1:0-3690 GCF_042741275.1 Streptomyces sp. NPDC058964 | reverse complement strand
CATCACGCCCGATCTGACCGTACGGATCGTCCGTACCCGCGGCGAACGGCTCGGCGGCGACGACTGGGACGCGGCCGTCGCCGCCGAGTTGCGCGGGCGGCTGCCGGAGGGGACGGATCCGCGCCCGGTGGCCGAACGGCTGCGGCGCGGACTCGCGGAGGCGGACATCGCCACCGAGCCGGTGACCGACGCGGCCGGCGAGCCGTACCGGGTGACCCTGGAACGGGCGGCCCTGGAGCGGGCGGTGGCGCCGCTACGGGCGCGGGCCCTGGCGGCCGTGGCGGAGGAGCTGGCCGAATCGGGGGCGGACGCCGTCCTGCTGGCCGGCGGTCTGTGCGCGACGCCCGGCCGACGGGCGGAGATCGAGGACCTGCCCGAGGCCCGGGGCCTGACGGTGCGCTGCACCTCACCCGAACTCGCGGTCGTACGGGGGCTGCTGGCCCTGGAGGACTTCGGCGCCCTGCGCATCGGCTCGGGCCCCGCGCCGCACTCGTCCGCGGCCGGGTTTCCCGCCCCGGACCCGACACCACCCGCGTTCGCGGAGGACCCGGAGCCGGGATTCTGGCGCTCGGCCGCAGAGGAACCGGGCGCGCACGCCGCTCACTTGGCCGCGGCGGACCCGGAACCGCGGGCCCGGCACTCGCCCTCCGGCGACCCGCCACCGTCCGCCGACCGCGCCGACCGCGCGTCCGAGGCCGCCACGCCCCGCAACGAGCCCGATCCCCAGCCCCCGCCGTTCCGGGACACGGCCGGCCCCGGTGACCCGCCCACCGCCGGCCCCGTGGCGGACGGCGCCTCCGGCCTGTCGCCGGACCCCGGACCCGGACCTGAACCCGAGCCGGAACAGCCGTCGTACGTTCCGCCCCCCACCGGGACCACCGCCCCCGCCGCAGACCCGCGTCTTCGCTCGGTTCCCGTGGACCAGCTCCAGGCCATCCGCCGGGGCGACCACCTCCTCGTGCTCTGGGCCTGGCCCGAGACCGCGCTCAGCGCCCGCGTCCGGTGGCGGCGCGAGGGAACCGTCACGGACGGCGGCCCGGCCAACGGCGACCTGCGCTGCCAGCGCCGGGTGTACGAGCACGACGGCGGACTCGACCTGCCCGTGGGCCGGGGCGCGGTGACCCTCACCGTGGAGGCGCTGGTGCCCGACCCGGACGTGGACTGCGAGGGGGCGTCGTCGCTGCGGGTCGCCGCCGAGCCGCCCGTGGTGGAGTACGAGCCCGCCGTCCGCCGACGCCTCAAGGGCCGCGTGGCGACCGTCACGTTCACCTCCGCGACGGACTGCGAGCTGCCCGGCCTGCGCATCGTCCACGGCGTCGGCCGCTACCGCCCCACCAGTACGGCCGAGGGCACCGTCCTGCACGAGGTGCCCCCACAGCGGCTGCCCGCCGGAACGCCGCTGACCGTGGAGTTCCCGCTGCCCGGCACGCGGGGACCCTCCTGGCTGGTCTGCTTCCCGGCGGACGGGAACAGCGGGACCGGCACCTCCTTGGACGCCTCGTCCGACGGCGACATCGACATCCGCCCCACGGCGCTGCACCGGCTGCGAGTGACCTGAATGGCCAGACGACTCACCTGCCCCTACTGCTACGAGACCTTCGCCGCGCGCGAGATCCGGTTCCGCTGCAACAGCCGGCTCAGCCGTACCCGCAAGCAGTGCCAGCGGCGCCGGGACGCGGTGCTCGACGAACGGTTCGGGCGGCGCCCGAGCAACGACGTCGGGCCGGACTTCGCCGCCGACGGCCGTCGGTCGACCGCCGTCTGCCCGGACTGCGACGGCGAGACGACCTACCGGATCTGCCCGGTGTGCCACTGCGAACTGCCCGTGCAGTTCGGCATGGTGGACAACCGCCTGATCGCCATGGTGGGCGCGAAGGCCTCCGGCAAGACCATCTACATGACCGTGCTGCTGCACGAGATGCGCAACCAGGTCGGCGAGGCGTACGGCGCCTCCATGATGGGCCTGGACGACACCACCATGCGCCGCTACAGCTCCGAGTACGAGGACCGGCTCTACCGCGACCGGCAGATGTTCCCCGGCACGCAGACCGCCTCCACCAACGCCAACCGCGTGGAGCCGCTGGTCTTCCGGTTCGGTCTGCGCCGCAGGGGACTGTTCGGCGAGCGCCCGCAGCACACCGTCCTGTCCTTCTTCGACACCGCCGGAGAGGACTTCAGCACCCGGGAGAGCGTGGAGCTCAACACCCGCTATCTGACCGGCGCCGACGGCATCATCCTGCTCCTCGACCCGCTGCAGATGCCGGGCGCCCGCGAGCGCGCGCTGCCGGGTACCGCGCTGCCCGGCACCGAGGGGCTCGACGCGCCGGTCAACGTCCTGGGCCGGGTGACCAACATGCTGCTGGCGGCACGCGGCGGCAAGGCGGCGGCGAAGATCGAGACCCCGCTCGCGGTGGTCTTCTCGAAACTCGACGCCTTCTGGCACCTGCTGGACAACGGCAGCCCCCTGCGCGCGCACGCCCCCGCGCGCGGCCGGTTCGAGGTGGGTGACAGCCTCAGCGTCCACGAGGAGGTGCGCCAGCTGCTGAAGGAGTGGGACGGCGTGCCCATCGACCAGGCCCTGGAGAACACCTACGCCCGCTACCGCTACTTCGGCGTCTCCTCGCTCGGCCGCAGCCCCACGCCCGACGCCCGGGTCGCGCCCACCGGCATCCAGCCCTACCGGGTCGCGGACCCGCTCCTGTGGCTGCTGAGCGAGTTCGGCTCGGTGCCGAAGGCGGGGCGCGGATGAGCGCCGAGACCTCCCCGGTGTTCCAGCAGCTCTACTACACCTCCTGCGAGCGAGGCCTGAGCGGTTTCTCCGGCTTCCAGTTCAACGCGGTGAGCGCGGGCGCCTCGGCCGAGACCCGGCACGCCGTCGAGGCGCTGGCCGGCTACGAACCACCGCGCCCGATGGTGGAGTCGGACACCCCGGAGCTGCTCGCCCGCTGCCCCGTCAACCTCTGCTTCACTCCCGAGGAGCGGGGCGGGCCGGGTTCGACCACGCTCTGTGTCCGCTACGTGGGCCGCGACTCGGCCCGCCGCTTCGGCAACTACTTCGCCCATGCCCTGCACAGCGAGGGGGACTTCACGGCGGCGAGCGGCGGACTGCTCGCCATCGAGCTGTGGGACTCCCCGGTGTGGACGGCCGAGGTGGCCGACGGCACCGAGATCCCGGAGCTGACGGGCCCGCCCCCGCGCGGTCCGCTCACCCCGCGCGCGGTGCGCACCTTCCTGCGCGGGCATCCGCACGCGGAGCAGCTGCCGAGCCTGCTGGCCGCCGTGTTCGCCGCGCTCACCGACGAGGGCTCGGTGGTCGTGATCGACGACTCGACGGAGCGGATCGCGCACTGGTTCGCGGCGGCCTCCTATCTGCTGCCGCCCCCGCTGGCCCGCCGCCTGTCCTTCGCCACCTATCTGTTCCGCCCCACCCGCAGCCGGCTGCACCTGATCGGTACGGTGCCCGAGGCGAACGCCGGCTTCGGGCCCGACGACGAGGAGTCGTACACCGTCTTCGACTTCTCGGCGGGCCGCTTCCCGGACGTCGTCCCCACCCACCACCTGGTACGGCTGCTGACCCGGATCGGCGTCGGGTCGATCCGGTCGGGAAGGGGCGGGACGGGGGGGGTCCCCCCCCCCCCGCACCCCCACCCCCCCCCCCCACGCAGTCTACCCACGCGCCCCCCCAAGACC
>NZ_JBHYKH010000698.1:0-3706 GCF_042741275.1 Streptomyces sp. NPDC058964 | reverse complement strand
CCGCTACGACGTGGGCAAGACCGTCAAACGCCCCGAGACCCTCAAGGCCATCGGTAAACCCGGCAGATCTTGGTAGATAAAGAACAAGCTAAGCCTCGATCGACCCTGGTGGACGGCTGACGGATCGTCGGCGGCCGGACCTGTCTGAAGTCTTCCCGCAGATAACGCCCTATCTATCTGTGCCATCGCTGATCGCGGCCTACGGCGACGTCTGCGGGGCCGTGCACGAAGCGACCCTGTTATCTGTGGCAAGGGGGAAGCGGTGCCCGCCGTCGTACGACTGCCCGCCGGGAAGGCGCCGCCCGTACGCCGCAGACACGTTCCTCGACTCGCTGGGCAACCCGAACGACCGCCGAACACCTCGGCGAGAACCGGCCGCTCGCGACGATCGCGGATGACGAGATCGGCGAGGCCCTGGAACAGTCGTGGGGCAGCGCGGCGGTCAACACCTGGAACGCCCGTCGCGCGGCGGTGCTTTCCTGGCTGGGCTGGTGCGCCGAACGCGGCTACGACGGCCCTGTGGTCCCGGCCTGAGCCCCGGTGAAGTCGAAGGGCGCCCGGCCTCGCACCCGGCGCCGGGGCGCCCCGCGCGAGGACTTCGTGCTGGAGACTGTGTTCTGGGACGCCGGCACCGCCCGTCTTCTGCCCCGCCTGATCAAGGGCCGCACCCGCGGGCCGGTGTTCGTCACCCACTGCAAGCCGGGCCCCGGCAAGGTCGTCAGCCCGCGCGACGTCTGTCCGGACACCGGACTCGCGCGGCTGTCGTACGGGCAGGCTCGCGCCATGCTCGACGCTCATACGGCACTCGCCGGCGTGCAGGGCGCGGGCTGGGACCTGCACGAATGGCGCCACTCCGGGCTCACTCATCTCGGCGAGGCCGGAGCCAGCCTGCCGATGCCTATGGCCAAGTCACGGCACAAGAAGCCGGTGAACGTACGGCGCTATTTCCACCCCTCGGCGGAGGCAATCGCCGAGGTCACCACCTTGCTTGCCCCTGGAGACAGTCGGCGCCGACCTCGTCAGCGGCAGCCAAGTTGAGTCTTCAGTGAAGATCCGACTGGACCTCGGTCAGTCGATGCCTTCGACGATGCGGAAGTCGCGCTCGACGCCGTCGGAGAGGGCGACCAGCGCCTCCTGGTAGGCCGCACTCTCGTGCGCCGCGACGGCCTGCTCGAAGCTGTCGAACTCGATCAGGACGGTGCGCTCGGCGATTCCGGCGTCATGCGCCACGACCCGACTGCCACGCGCGAGGATCCGACCGCCCCCGGCCTCGACGGCCGGACCGGCCAGCTTGTTGTAAGCAGCCAGCTTCTCAGGGTCTGAAATGGTGCGGTAGGCGCTGACCCAGTAGCCCTTGGGCATGGAACCTCCAGTGTTGGGATGAGTGCATCTGACTTACGGGTTGGTCTCGGACGAGCGTCGGCGGGCGAGAGCGAGGCTTGTCAGCGTCGTGATCGCCATGGCGCCGATGCCGACCAGCGCCGCGGTGGTGTAGGCGCTGTCGTCGGGGAAGAGGTGGCCGGGGCCGGTGCCCGCGGCGAGGATCAGGCCGCCGATGGCGCTGCCCAGGGAGTACCCGACGCTGCGGACGACGTAGTTGAAGCTCATGGCGCTCGACGTCTCGCTCTTGGGGGTGACGGCCAGGATGACGCCGGGCATCGCGGCCGAGAAGCCGCCGACGCCGAAGCCGAGCACGCCCATCGCCGCGAACAGTTCGGCCAGGTCCGACCGGGCCGCCGCGAACAGGGCGAACCCGCCGCCGACCACGACGGCGCTGCCGGCCAGGAGCAGGGGGTCGGCGATCCGCGCCCGGACCCGCGGCGTGAGCTTGCCGGCGACGAACCCCAGCACCGAGAACGGGATGAGGACCAGCCCGGCGACGAAGGTCGTCAGCCCGAAGCCGTAGCCGGCGCCGTGCGGCGTCTGCGCGT
Organism: Streptomyces sp. NPDC058964; assembly: GCF_042741275.1. Taxonomy (NCBI): domain Bacteria; kingdom Bacillati; phylum Actinomycetota; class Actinomycetes; order Kitasatosporales; family Streptomycetaceae; genus Streptomyces; species Streptomyces sp. NPDC058964. Next base: position 1,775 of record NZ_JBHYKH010000698.1, on the reverse strand, counting down.
ACCGGGTGATGAGCGTGAGCAGGAGGTACATGCCGATCCCGCCGACGAACATGGCGAGGTTCGCCCCGGCGACCGCCGGGTGCCGCACCGCCCGCACATCGACCAGGGGCGTCGTGCTGCGCAGCTCGATGACGGCCCAGACGCAGAGCAGCACCACCGCGACGACGGCGAGGCCCGCCGCCACGGCGAGGTGCCGGCTCCACAGATTCCGTTCGCCGGCGAGGAACAGCACCAGGAGCAGCGCAGCGGCCAGGACGACCGCGCCTGCCACGTCCACGTGGGCGGAGCGGCCTTGGGGGGCTTCGGGCATGGAGCGCCACGCCGTCAGGAGGGCGGCGGCGGTGACGACCAGGCCGAGGCCGTAGGCGGCCCGTACCCCGCCGAGCTCGGCGAGCAGTGCGGCCAGCGGGTAGCCGACGCCGGCCCCGATGATCGAGACCACCGAGATCAGGGCGATCACGGCCGCGCTGCGCTCCTCGGGGAGGTGGTCCCGGGCCACGCCCATCATCAGCGCCGTCAGCCCGAGCCCGACGCCCTGGGCCGCCCTGCCGGCCAGCAGCCACGCGAACGGCAGCGGCAGCACGGTGAGCGCGCTGCCGGCGACGACGACCGCCAGCGTGGCGAGGATCGTGGCCCGCCGGTGCGGGCCGGCTCCGAGCCGGCCCAGGACCGGCGTGGCGACGGCGCCGCTGAGCAGCGCGGCGGTCAGCGTCCACTGCGCGCTGCCGAGCGAGACGTGGAACGAGGTCGCCACGCTGGTGATGAGCGGCGTCCCGAGGCTGGCGACCGCCGCCACGACCAGAGCGATGAACATCAGGGCGGGGACCAGCAGCCGCGCCTCGGAACGCGCCACCGGGAACGCCTTCACCGCGACCCCGTCGACCGGCTGCCCGGTCACTGCTTCGGCCCTTCGCGGTCCTGGCTTTCGAGCTCTGCCAGATGCTTCAGCGCCGGAAGGGCCGCCACCAGCGCCTCGACCTCGTCGCCGGTGAGCTCGCCGATCAACCGCTCGAACGCGTGGACGCCCGCCTGGCGCCGCGTCCGGACATAGGAGGCGCCGGCCTCGGTCAGGCACACCAGCGTGACCCGCTTGTCGGACGCGTCGCCCCGCCGCTCGACCAGGCCTGACTCCTCCATCACCCGGACCAGGGCGGTCATCGCGGGCTGGGTGACGCCCTCGACCGCGGCCAGATCGGTGATGCGCCGCGGGCCGGTCCGGTCCAGGGTGGCCAGGGTGGCGGCGGACGTCAGGCTCATGTCCCGGGGCAGGCGTCTCGCGGCCCTGGTGGCCAGGCCGTAGAGGGCTGCCCCGATGGCGGCGGACGCGCCAGGAGCGGTGTCTTGACGACTCACGCCCGAAGCATAGCATTTTTATATTCATAGTTTATGGAAATGTCGAACTGACGCGGGCGGCCTCGATCCGCACCCGCGACGGCGGCCGGCCATCGCGCTCGGTGCGCGGCCGACAAACGAGGACTGCCCCGGCCCCTGTGGTGGAGGCAGGGTCCCGAACCTCAAGATTCCCGACAGAGTCGCGGAGGGCCGCCCCGGTGTTCGTCGGCTGCGGCATCTTCACCAGCCTGGGCGTGGGCATCGCCCTCGCCTCCGAGGCGGTGCGGCACGCCGAACTGCCCCGGCGCCAGCCAGGCGTGACCATCTAGCAACCCCAACCGCAGCCCCCGGGCGCGGCGCGCCCCCCCGCCCCCCCGCGGGGGCGCCGGCCGCGCGCGGGGGTGGCCCCCGCCCCCCCCCGGGCGCCCCGCAGACGCCCACAG
>NZ_JBHYKH010000697.1:0-3714 GCF_042741275.1 Streptomyces sp. NPDC058964 | reverse complement strand
CACGGGGCCAGGCTGCCGCTGTTCGCCGTGCATCCGCGCGCCTCGGCCGGCGCACCGGCCCCCGACGCCCGGCCCGTCCGGCTCACGGTCAGCTGGCGCGTCCAGTACACCGGGCCCACGGCACCGGGCACCGCCCCCGCCTCGGTGGTCCTGCAGCTGTGGCCGCCCGGACGCCCCGCGCCCGCGCCCCGCCCGCTGTCCCCCGAACACCTGGTGCTGCGTCCGGCACCACAGGGTCCGGCGGACGGCCGCGCCCTGGCCGTCGACTTCGGCACCACCGCGTCCACGGTCACCCTGCTGCTCCGTCACAGCACCGGCAGGCACGTCGACGCCGACCAGGCGACCGCCCTGGCGGACGGACTGCGGGCCCTGACGGCACCGCCGGACGACGCCCCACGCGCGTGGAAGAGCGCGCTGGAGGGTCTGCGCGGCGGGCAGCTGGAGATCGGCGGCCCGCTCGGCCGGACCCTCGGCGGCTCCGAGGCGCTGGCGCGGCTGGACAACCTCGCCGTGGCCACCCGGGTCCTGCTCTGGGTCGAGGAGACGCGATCCGCGACCCAGGACCCCGAATTGCGCGAATGGCTGGTGGAACGCCTGCACCGGCTGGTGACCACCACCGTGCACACCCCCGCGCTCGACCTCCACCAGCTCGGTCCCGTCGAGTTCGGATACGGCCAGGGCGGCACGCCGACCCGGGCGCCCGCCACATCACTGCGCGAGGTGCACAGCAACCAGGACCGCCCGGGGGTGTCCCGCGCCCGGGGTGTCGCGTACGAACTCACCCCGGAGGAGACCGAGGGCATCACCGGAATCAAGCGCAAACTGCTGACCACGCCGGTCAGCAGGGCGTCGGAGCAGGGCCCGTCTCCGGCGCACCTGGCGCAGCACGTCTACCACCTCCTGGTGGACCAGGCCGAGCGGGTCGACCACGGCGACGCCCCGGGTGACCCCGCGCCCATGGGGACGGTGCTGCTGACCTTCCCGACGTCGGCCTCCCCGGAGGCCAGGGCGCAGCTCAAGACCCTGGTGCAGCGCGGGCTGTCGGTGCCCCATGTCGAGCTGATCATCGACGAGGGCCTGGCGGCGGGACTCTATTTCGTGATGCGCGATCTCACCGGGAACCTGGACCTCGGTCTGGAGAAGCTGCGGGCCTGCTCCCGGCCCGTGCCGGGAGAGCCGGACACCTGGCGCAGCATCATGCTGGTCGTCGACATCGGCGGCGGCACGACCGACATCGCGCTGCTGGACCTGATTCTGCGTGACTTCACTCCGGCGCTCGCACCGGCCGACCGCTTCACCTCCGGCCGCGCCTACGAGCTGGAGCCCCGGATCCTCGGGACGATCGGACACGGCCAGCTGGGCGGCGATCTGCTGACCCTGCTGGTGCTGTACTGGGTGAAGGCCACGCTGCTGGACAGGGTGGGCAAGGGTGACCCCGGCGGGACCGGTGAGCGGCTGGCCGCCCGGATGGCACGTCAGGCCGAGGGAAACCGGGAGAGTCTGGTGAGCCCCGAGGTGCGCGAGATCCTCCGGCGCGAACTCCCCACCCACTGGCGCGTGTACGGCCGCGACCTGGAGGACGGTGAGGAGGCCCGTCAGCGGGAGGTCGGCTTCAGCAAGCTGTGGCGGCTGGCCGAGCGGATCAAGCGGGTCCTGGGCGAGGAGAACGGGGACGCGGACCTCACGACCGACGAACTCGCCGATCTGCGGCAGCACTTCGAGCAGCTGAAGGAACTCAGCGGCACGGTCGTGTTCTCCCAGGACGAGTTCCGCATGCTGATCGAACCCATCGTCCGGCAGGCGGCCGAGATGGCGGCCGGCCTGGTGTCCGACGCCTTCCGGCGGCTGAGCGGCCGGCCCTCCTCCCCCGCCACCGCCACCGCCACCGCCACCGCCGACGGGCAGGCTTCCCGGAGCGTGGCGACCGCCTCGGCGCCCTGCCTCGACCAGGTCGTCCTCGCCGGCCGCAGCAGCACCATGGCGGCGGTGCGCCGGGCGATGACCCACGCCCTGAAGAAGGCCGACTACATCCACGGAAGGACCACCCGCAAGGTCGACTGGAACCCCGAACGACTGGAGACCGAGACGGGGTTCCTCGCCAAGCAGGCGACGTCCCTCGGAGCGGCCTGGCTGCACCGGGTCCGCGGCAGGGTGGGTGTCTTCCGCCAGGAGTCCGGACGGATGATCCGTTCGGAGCTGTCGCTCATCTCCCAGAGCCTGTTCAGCTGTCTGCCCTGCGACTTCGCCCTGGAGGGCCTGGCGGCCAGCGCGGAGGAGGTGTTCACCTCCGGCACGCCCTTCGAGCAGATGGGCGCCGACGGTTCCCTCGGTCTCGCCGGCAGCTGGCGGCGGGTGGTCCGCACGCCCAGCGTCATCCGGCCCCGGGCGGGCAGCAGCCCGATCCCCTGGGGGATCCTGGAGGTGGAGAACCGGGCACGCCGCTCCGGCTGCAACATGGCCTCCCCCGCCTGGGACTTCGACCACGGCGCGGAGATGCGCTTCCGGATCTGCGTGGACGAGTGGCTCAACCTCACGGCCGAGTTCCGGCACGGACCACGCCAGCACTACTGGCTGCCGGACAGCGGCTCGGCGGACGGGCGCGACTCCCTCGCACTGACCGGCCGTGCCGGGGAACGGCTGCGGATCTCCACGCACCAGCCGACGGTCCGTGTCGCGGGAGACGTGTGCGCCTCGCCCCACGAGTGGGGCAGCCCGCGATACGCACCGCACCAGGTCTTCCCGGCCTCCGAGGCCGACGGGGGCGACCCCCTGCTGACCTATCTGCCCGACCTGTTCCACGTCGGTGCCCATCCCGATCCCCTGGTCGATCCCACGCCCGGTCGGATCGCCGTGCTCGATCTCGCCGACAGTCCAGAGCAGCTGCACTTCTACATGCAGGATCCCGATGGCGGTGATCCCTTCCCGCTCGGCAAGCTCCCGGTTCCCGCCGCCAACCCGAACGCCCAGTCCAGTCCGGTGCGCATCACGCTGGACGCCAGGGGCGAGCTGCGGCTGCATCGCGGCGCCCTCCAGGCACCGCAGGCGGGCAGCTTCGCCGAGGCGGAGCAGAGGCCCGGCTGGGTCCATCGCGTCCCCATGGAGATGTCGACCAGCGACTACCAGCCCGGCTGGGACCCCGACAGCGGAGAGCACTGATGGCGAACGAACAGCGGCACGTCGACGCCCGTACGCCGGGAGAGCAACTGGACGAGGCGCGCAGGAGGTTCACCAGGTTCGCCGAGAAGGCCTGTGCCGAGCTGCGCCCCGGCTCCCCCGCCGCCGGCCCCCTGCTGGACGGTCTGGCCCTGCTGACCGAGGCACTGGGCGGCGCCCTGACCCGGGTGGACGACGACGCCGCCAGCATCGTCGAGGACTGGCACCGCGATCTGAACTGGACGGTCCGCCAGGGCGCCGCGGCGAGGGGCGCGCGTGACCTGGAACGGCCGGCGACCGCCGCAGGGGAGGCGGACGGCGCGCTGGAGGCGGTCCGCCGGGCGCAGGAAGCGGCCGAGGCGGCGCGGGACGCCGCGCACGCCACGATCCGGGCCCGGCAGGCCGCGCACAAGGCCTGGGAGGTCAAGGAGGCGGAGGTCGCCGCGGCCCGGACGGCGGAGCAACAGGCCCATGCCGCCGAGGAAGAAGCGCAAATCGCGCGGGAGGCGGCCCGCGCCGCCGAGCACGCGGCCCGCACCGCCGACGACGAGGCACGCGCCG
>NZ_JBHYKH010000696.1:0-3731 GCF_042741275.1 Streptomyces sp. NPDC058964 | reverse complement strand
ACCGCTTCCTCGGCGTGGTGGTTGACACCGTGGACGGGGACGAGGACGGAGACCGCGCGCCCGTACTCGGCGCGGAAGACGGCCTCGACGTCGGTGCCGTCCGGCATCAGTGCGCGTCCGTGAAGGGGCGCACCTCGATGGGGAGGGTGGTGGCCAGCGCGGCCTTCCTGCCCCATTCCAGGGCCTCGTCCAGGTCGGCGGCCCTGATCAGGCACAGGCCGCCCAGGTACTCCTTGCCCTCGGCGTAGGGCCCGTCGGTGATCAGCACGTCTCCGTGGTCGGGGCGCAGCACGGTGGCCGTCTCGGGGCCGTGCAGCCCGCCCGCGAAGACCCAGGCCCCGGCGTCGCGCAGTTCCTGGTTGAAGGCCTCGACGTTGCGCATGATCCCGGCCAGTTCGTCGGGAGCGGGAGGCCGGCCGCCGGCCGGCTGGACCACGCTGAGCAGGTAGTGCTTCATGACGTCCTCCATGGCGTCGTGGGGTGTCCGTCATCTCGTACACGAACGGCGGCCCCCCGGATCGACACCTCGCCCCACGGGATCGGGAGAATCCTTTCCATGACCATCGCAGCACACCCGCTCGTGGCCGCCGCCCGCCGGCTCGCGGACGATCTGCTCGCCCCGCGGGCGCAGCACGTCGACCAGGAGGGCGTACCCGAGAGCCACATCGAGGCGATCAGGCGTGCCGGTCTGCTCGGGGTGAGCGCGCCGCGGGAGTACGGCGGGGCCGGTGCGCCCGACCCGGTGGCCCGCAAGATCGCGGAGATCCTGGCGGGCGCGTGCTGTTCCACCTGGTTCGTGCAGACCCAGCACCACACTCCGGTGAAGCTGCTCGCACGGTCCGAACTACCCGTGCGGGAGCGGCTGTTGCGTCCGCTGGCCACCGGCGGGCGGATGGCCGGGATCGCCTACGCCCACGTCCGCGCCTTTCCGCGGGTGCCCGTGCGCGCCACCGCCGAGCGGGGCGGCTGGCGCTTCGACGGGACCGTACCGTGGTACACGGGCTGGGGTCTGAACGACGTGATGCTCCTCGCGGGCGTCTGCGAGCGGAACGACGTGGTGTTCGCGTTCGCCGACGCGCGCGAGCAGCCGGGGCTGCGCCCTTCGCCGCCGATGCGCCTCGCGGCACTCACCGCCGCCCGCACGGTCTCCCTGGAACTGGACGGTCTGTGGCTGCCCGAGGAATCCGTCGTACTGCGCACGCCGCGGGAGAAGTTCGCCCTGATCGACATCCCGCGCAGCACCAACGCCTCGCCCGCGGTCTTCGGGGTGGCGTACGCGGCCCTGCGCGTGCTGGAGGGCACCCCGGACGGGACGGAGACGGCGCGTGCGCTGCGCGCCCGTCTCGACGAGGTGCGGCGGCGCGCCTACGCGCTGGCCGACCACGCCGTCCCGCACGAGCACGTCGAGGAACGCCTGGCCCTCAAGACCCGGGCGTACGACCTGATGCGCGCGGCCACCACCGCGGCGGTGGTGGCGTCCGGCGGACGCGCCATGGACCTGTTCAGCCCGGCCCAGCGACTGGCCCGCGAGGGCATGTTCCTGCTGGTGCAGGGCCAGACGACCGCGGTGCGCGGCGCGCATCTCGCAGCGCTGGCCGCGACCGGGACGGAGGGAGCGTCCTAGTTCTGGACGGCATCCCGGCCGAGTTCGCCGTCGAACCGGATGCGGTGCGTGCCGTCGGCGTCGGCGGCCGGTCCCCCGGCGCCGGAGATCCCGGTGAGGCCGCCGGTGCCGCTGGTGGGCACGATGGTGAAGGACTCCGCGCTGCGGTCACTGCCGGACGTCGTCGCCGAGTGCACGAAGTTGAAGGAGCCGTGCCGTTCGTGCAGCGAGCCTTCGAACGACTCCATGACCACGTACCTGCTTACGCGGCTGTCCTGGTCGAACGCGGCGGTGCACAGCGTCGCCGAACGGCCGGTGACCTCGCCCTCGAAGTGCTTCTCGATCCCGGCAACGACCTGCCGGTCCGCGCAAGGCACCGGCGGCCGTGTCCGCCGCTCGGCTCGCGGTGGCCAGGAGCGGGGCGCGGCCGAGTGGGCGGCGGAGAACCGGCCGACCACCTGGGCCGGCGCCTCGGCGGCGTGTGACGGTGACGGATCCGCCGCGGGGGGCCGGCCGGGAACCCGAGGGCGAGCCACTCGCACGCACTCGTGCCGTCGATCGTGGCAGTGCCGCTGGGGCAGTCAGGGAAATCCCGCCCGGTCTCGTATCGCGGACCGCGGAAATGCACCACAGCGGGACGGACACACCCCGCAAACGCCCGGGAATCGCCCGCATTCCGCAAGCTCTAGGCCGCCTCCTCCTCGCGGGTGGGCACCACCACGAGGAACGCGTCGGACTTCAGGTCCATCACGACGGTCGCGGGCTCGCCGTCCGCGCGGCGCGCGGCCGCGTACTCCTCCGCCGGCCACGATCCCCGGGGAGCCCCTGCCGGAAACCGCTCCAACACTTTCGCGCCCATGGTGGCAACTCACCTCCAGTGCCGACAGGCCGACCCGGCCCTGCGTCGTGCGTACCTTCCCGGCTGCCCGGATTCGCCGCGGACATGCCCAGCGTCCGGGCGACCAGGGCCCGGGACGGCGCGCCCGATCGCCGCGCCCTCCCCCGGCGGGCACGCATCCGCGCGGACCCTCAGGGTGGAAGTGACCGAAGGGGGACGTCGACGCGGAGGACCGAGGACCCATGAACCATGACGACGTCGGATCGGCACCGCGCTGCCTGGTGACGGGCGCCACGGGGTACATCGGGGGCAGGCTCGTGCCCGAGCTGCTGGCGGCCGGGTACCGGGTGCGCTGCATGGCCCGTTCGCCCGGAAAGCTGCGCGACTACCCCTGGACGGGCGACGTGGAGGTGGTACGGGGAGACGTCACCGACGACTCGTCGGTCGCCGTCGCGATGCGGGACGTCGACGTTGCCTACTACCTGGTGCACGCCCTCGGCACGGGCCGCCGCTTCGAGGAGACCGACCGTCGGGCGGCCCGGATCTTCGGGGAGCGCGCCCGGGCCGCGGGCGTGCGCCGCATCGTCTACCTCGGCGCCCTCGCCCCGGCCGGAGTGCCCGAGCGCGAGCTCTCGCCGCATCTGCGCTCGCGCGCGGAAGTGGGCCGCATCCTGCTGGACTCGGGCGTGCCCACCACCGTGCTGCGCGCGGCGGTGATCATCGGGTCGGGCTCCGCCTCCTTCGAGATGCTGCGGTACCTGACCGAGCGGCTGCCGGTGATGGTCACCCCGAGCTGGGTGCGCACCCGCATCCAGCCCATCGCCGTACGGGACGTGCTGCGCCTGCTCGTCGGCAGCGCCCGCATGCCCGGCAGTGTCAGCCGGTCCTTCGACATCGGGGGGCCGGAGGTGCTGACCTACCGGGACATGATGCTGCGGTACGCGGCGGTCGCGGGGCTGCCCCACCGGGTGATCGTCCCCATCCCGGTGCTCACGCCTCGTCTGTCCAGCCTCTGGGTGGGCCTGGTCACGCCCGTCCCCGCGGGCATCGCCCGGCCGCTGACCGAGTCGCTGCGCCACGAGGTCGTCTGCCGCGAGCACGACATCACCCGGTACGTGCCCGAACCGCCGGGGCACCCGATCGGCTTCGACGAGGCGGTACGGCTCGCCCTGCGACGGGTCCGCGAGGCCGGGGTCACCACCCGCTGGTCGTCGGCCGCGGTCCCCGGTACGCCCAGTGATCCGCTGCCCACCGACCCCGACTGGTCGGGCGGCAGCCTCTACACCGACC
>NZ_JBHYKH010000695.1:0-3750 GCF_042741275.1 Streptomyces sp. NPDC058964 | reverse complement strand
ACCGAGAACGGGTCGATCTCGTACGACGAGACCCAGGTCTTCTCGGCGTGCACCGGCTCGCCGGCGAGCTCGACCCTCTCCTCCGACCCGGCCGCCTTGATCACCTGGGCGGAGAGCTTCGCCATCGCCACGGCCTGCGAGGCGACCTTGGCGGCGGCGTCGAGCGTCAGGTCCACGCCCGACGCGAAGCCCCACGTACCGCCGTGCACGACCCGCACCGCGTACCCGAGGTCGGTGGTGTCCGACGACCCGGCGGGCTTGGCGTCCCTGAACCGCCAGGACGCGCTGCGCACCCGCTCGAACCGGAAGTCGGCGTGCTCGGCCCCGAGCGCACGCGCGCGTGCCAGCGCGGCGTCGGCCAGGGCGCGTAGGGGTAGCGCCAGAAATGTCGGATCGATTCCGTGGGCCACAGGAGGCTCCCCCAAGTCGATGAGTTCTCGTCGTGCTCTAGCGGATGTCTTGTCAGGTCAAGCGGATGTCGTGCGCGGCGGACGCACCGCAGTGCAGTATGTCGCGCGGTAGTGACGGGGGCTCACCGGATATCCGCGCGGCGGTTCGCCGAGCCGGTACGGGACCGCCGTGCGCGCTCATACCTCAGAGTGATCACGAGGTGGCATTATGACGCCAAGCGGTGGCGGGGGAAGTGGCTTTCGCGCCCGGCCGCGGCCGCCCGGCGGGACCGGCGCCCCCGCCGGGCCCCGCTCGCCTGCGCGGCCACCCCGGTCGCGCGATGGCCGGCCGAAGGCACACCGCCGCAGGTCGAAACTGTAGGGATCCGACAGCGACTCCCGCACGCCACTGTCGGTGCCCGCTTGCCCGCCGGCGGCCGCGTACCGATAGGTTTTCGATGAAGCCGCCTGTCATCCAGCTGTTCGGGCGGGCTGTCAGACCGCTATCGAAAGGGTGATCCGTTGAGCCGCTCGGTTCTCGTCACCGGAGGCAACCGGGGCATCGGCCTCGCCATCGCCCGCGCTTTCGCCGACGCCGGCGACAAGGTCGCGATCACGTACCGCTCGGGGGAGCCGCCGGCCGGCTTCCTCGCAGTCAAGTGCGACATCACCGACACCGAGCAGGTGGAGCAGGCCTACAAGGAGATCGAGGCCGAGCACGGCCCGGTCGAGGTCCTCGTCGCCAACGCCGGCGTTACCAAGGACCAGCTCCTGATGCGCATGTCCGAGGAGGACTTCACCTCGGTCGTCGACACCAACCTCACCGGCGCCTTCCGCGTGGTGAAGCGTGCCAACCGCGGCATGCTCCGCGCCAAGAAGGGCCGCGTCGTCCTCATCTCGTCGGTCGTCGGGCTGTACGGCGGCCCCGGCCAGGCGAACTATGCCGCCTCCAAGGCCGGTCTCATCGGCTTCGCGCGCTCCCTCGCCCGTGAGCTGGGCTCGCGCAACATCACGTTCAACGTCGTCACGCCCGGCTTCGTCGACACCGACATGACCAAGGTGCTCACCGACGAGCAGCGCGCCAACATCGTCGCGCAGGTCCCGCTCGGCCGGTACGCCGAGCCCGAGGAGATCGCCGCGACGGTGCGGTTCCTCGCCTCGGACGACGCCTCGTACATCACTGGAGCCGTCATCCCTGTTGACGGCGGACTGGGAATGGGTCACTGATCACCATGAGCGGAATTCTCGAGGGCAAGCGCGTCCTGATCACCGGTGTGCTGATGGAGTCCTCCATCGCCTTCCACACCGCCAAGCTGGCCCAGGAGCAGGGCGCCGAGATCATCCTGACCGCGTTCCCGCGGCCCACGCTGACCGAGCGCATCGCCAAGAAGCTCCCCAAGCCCACCAAGGTCATCGAGCTCGACGTCACCAACGACGAGCACCTCGCACGGCTGGCCGACGTGGTCGGCGAGGAGCTCGGCGGCCTCGACGGCGTCGTGCACTCCATCGGCTTCGCCCCGCAGGACGCGCTCGGCGGCAACTTCCTCAACACGCCGTTCGAGTCGGTCGCCACGGCCATGCACGTCTCGGCGTTCTCCCTGAAGTCGCTGACCATGGCCTGCCTGCCGCTGATGCAGAACGGCGGCTCGGTCGTCGGCCTCACCTTCGACGCCTCCTTCGCCTGGCCGCAGTACGACTGGATGGGCCCGGCCAAGGCCGCCCTCGAGGCCACCAGCCGCTACATGGCGCGCGACCTGGGCAAGCAGAACATCCGCTGCAACCTCGTCTCGGCCGGCCCGATCGGCTCCATGGCCGCCAAGTCCATCCCGGGCTTCGCCGAGCTGGCCTCGGTGTGGGACACCCGCTCCCCCCTGGAGTGGGACCTGAAGGACCCGGAGCCGGCCGGCCGCGGTGTGGTCGCCCTGCTGAGCGACTGGTTCCCGAAGACCACCGGCGAGATCGTCCACGTGGACGGCGGTCTGCACGCCATCGGCGCGTGATCGCCACCGCCGGATCCTGATCCGTCGGGGGGGGGGGGGGGGCGCGCGCGCCGGGCCCCCCCCGGCCGCCGCGGGCCGGGGGGCGCCCGCCCCCCCCGCCGGCGCGCCCCCCCCCCGGGTCCGTACGCGTGTCACCCGTTCGGCTCACCGGCCGGGCGCGGACGTGCGACAACGGCGCACTCTGGACTCGAGTCCACCTCGCGAAGTCCCTCCCCAGCCCGGCCGAGGAGGTCCCCTTGTGCGCCTGTCCCACAGCCTGGCCTCACTGACGGTTGCCGTCGCTCTTGTGCTGTCCCTGCCGTACGAGGCGATGCCGCACGGGCGCGCGCGGGCCAAGCGGCCCACGGCCCCGTCCCTGTTCGGAGCGGAGTGCCGTACGACCGTGCGCGGCTCCCACGTCGTGGCGTACTGCCACAACCCCTATGTCGACCCCGATCGCGTGACTCTGCACATCGAATGCGCCCGCTGGTGGGACCTCGACACCGACGGCGACCCGGTCGACACCGGGCCCGCGATGACCGTACGGCTCAGCGGCCGGTGCTGGAAGGAAGTCGGCTCGGTGTGGATCAGCCACCAGAAGGCGGACTGAGCCGCCCCGGACGGCACAGGAACGGGTAGCTCGCGGCCTCCGCGGCGGCCGCCTCCGCGTCGCCCGCACGGATCGCGTCGACGAGCCGGGCGTGGTCCATGCGCGTCTCGGGCGTCAGCAGCTCGCCGACGTCCGCGCGCAGCCAGTCCCGCAGCACCTCGCCCAGGTCGGCGTACATCGCCGTCATGACCTCGTTGTGCGAGGCGGACACCACCGCCAGGTGGAACGTCGCGTCCGCCGTCACGAAGGCCTCCGCGTCACCCGAATCCCAGGCCTCCTCGCGCCGGACGAGCAGCGCGTCGAGCTGTTTGAGGTCCTTCTCGGTGCGCCGCTCGGCGGCCAGCTTCGCCGCCGCCGACTCCAGCGTGGAGCGCAGCTCGGCGATGTGCCGCGGATCGGCGCCGGAGAAGCGGCGGTGCATCACGCCCGCCAGCTCACTGGTCGCCACCACGTACGTGCCGGAGCCCTGGCGGATGTCCAGCAGGCCGTTGTGCGCCAGCGCCCGGACGGCCTCGCGGACCGTGTTGCGGGCGACACCGAGCTGTTCGACCAGCTCCGGCTCCGTCGGGATGCGTGAGCCGACCGGCCACTCGCCCGAGGTGATCTGAGTCCGCAACTCGGCGATGACCTGCTCGGACAGCGCCGAGCGACGGGGATGACTCAGGGGCATGGCTCACCTTCACGCGCGAGTCGACAAGCGAGTGGACAATCAATCATCCCATGATTCTATGATGGGCCTCATGGCTAGTTTGGAATTGTTGATCTAGTTTGT
>NZ_JBHYKH010000694.1:0-3750 GCF_042741275.1 Streptomyces sp. NPDC058964 | reverse complement strand
GTGCGACACCAGCACGATCCCGACCAGCTTCTCGTCACTCACCGGCGGTCTCCGCGAGCGCGGCGACCAGGAGCGCGGAACTGGTCGCCCCCGGGTCCTGGTGCCCGATGCTGCGCTCCCCCAGATAGCTCGCCCGTCCCTTGCGGGCCTGCAGCGGGATCGTGGCCACGGCGCCCTCCTCGGCGGCCGCCCGTGCCGCCGCGAAACCCTGGTCGAGCGCGTCCACCGCCGGCACCAGGGCGTCGATCATGGTCTTGTCGCCGGGCGCGGCACCGCCGAGGGCCATCACCCCGTCCACGCCCGCCCGCAGTGCGTCGGCCAACTGCTTCGGACTGACCTCGCCGTCGTCCCCGAGCGCCTTGCCGGTGCGGCGGAGCAGCGTGCCGTACAGGGGCCCGGACGCGCCGCCGACCGTGGAGATCAGCTGGCGCCCGGCGAGCGTCAGTACGGCGCCCGGGGTCTGCGGCGACTCCTTCTCCAACGAGGCCGCCACGGCCCTGAACCCGCGTTGCATGTTGGTGCCGTGGTCGGCGTCCCCGATGGGCGAGTCGAGAGCGGTGAGCCGTTCCGCCTCGCGGTCGACGGACGCGGCGGCCGCCGCCATCCAACGGCGGAAGAAATCGGCGTCGAGCACTGGATCTCCTTGCGTGGTAGGGGTGGTGATCGCTTCGGCCGCCGTATCACATCCCCCAGCGCAGAGCCGGTGTCCGAACCGGCGCGTCCCACAGCCGCAGCAGTTCCTCGTCGACCTGGCACAGCGTGACCGAGGCGCCCGCCATGTCCAGCGAGGTGACGTAGTTGCCGACGAGCGTGCGGGCCACGGTCACACCGCGCTCGCCGAGCACCCGCTGCACTTCGGCGTTGAAGCCGTACAGCTCCAGCAGCGGGGTCGCGCCCATGCCGTTGACCAGGACGAGCACCGGATCGCGCGGGGGCATGTCCTCCAGGATCGCGTTCAGCGAGAAGTCGGCGATCTCGCCGGAGGTCATCATCGCCCGCCGTTCGCGTCCCGGCTCGCCGTGGATGCCGATGCCCAGCTCCAGCTCGCCGGGCGGCAGGTCGAAGGTAGGGGAGCCCTTCGCCGGAGTGGTGCACGCGCTCAGCGCGACACCGAAGCTGCGGGAGTTCTCGTTGACCTGCCGGCCGATGGACTCGACCCGCTCCAGCGGCTGCCCCTCGGCCGCGGCGGCGCCCGCGATCTTCTCGACGAACAGCGTCGCTCCCGTACCGCGCCGGCCCGCGGTGTAGAGGCTGTCGGTGACCGCCACGTCGTCGTTGACGAGGACCTTGGCGACCTGGATGCCCTCGTCCTCCGCGAGTTCGGCGGCCATGTCGAAGTTGAGCACGTCGCCGGTGTAGTTCTTGACGACGAACAGCACGCCCGCCCCGCTGTCGACGGCCGCGGCCGCCCGCGCCATCTGGTCGGGCACCGGCGAGGTGAAGACCTCACCCGGGCAGGCGGCCGTCAGCATCCCGTGGCCCACGAACCCGCCGTGCAGCGGTTCGTGTCCCGAGCCGCCACCCGAGACGAGCGCGACCTGACCGGCCACGGGGGCGTCCCGCCGTACGATCACCCGGTTCTCGACGTCGACGGTCAGCTCGGGATGAGCGGCCGCCATTCCCCGCAGCGCGTCCGCCACCACGGTTTCCGGAACGTTGATGAGCATCTTCATCGGTTACCTCCTGGTGGGCCCGGCAGGTAAGCCTCCGGCCCGTGCTCTCCCAGGACCGATGCCGACCTGTTGCCTACTCTCGGAAGTATCGACCTTGTGCGGGTGATCGTCACCCGTCCCGGTGCCGCCGGGCGGTGTCCTTGAGGCTGAACCAGGTCGTCTTGCCCCGGTCCGTCGGGCGGACGCCCCAGTCGTCGGCGAGAGCACGCACGAGCAGCAGTCCCCGGCCCGACTCCGCGTCCTCGGCCGCCACACGGGGCTGCGGCAGATGGGGGTTGTGGTCGGTGATCTCGATCGTCAGTTCGGTGTCGGTACGGCAGACGTGCAGCCCGATCGGCCCCTGGGCGTGCAGTACGGCATTGGTGAGGACCTCGGACAGCAGGAGGCACGCGTCGTCCGCCCGCTCCATGAGGCCCCAGTCGTCCAGCGCGCGGCCGAGGAAGTCGCGGCCCTCCGGCACGGACCGCGGCAGGGCGGGGAGCTCTGTCGTGGCCGTGGCCAGCGGGGCGGCCGGCAGCTGTGTCAGCAGCAGGGTCACGTCGTCGTGGCCGTCGGCGTCGGGCAGCAGTGTCTGCAGCACCCGGTCGGCGACGGTCTCCAGGTCGGTGGTGCGGGTCGCGAGCTTGTCCAGGGCGGCGACGAGCTCGGTGAGCTGATCCTCGATGTCACCGCCCGGAGTCTCGATCAGCCCGTCCGTGTAGAGCACGAGGGTGGCGCCGCGCGTGATCGTCGTACAGCACTGCTCGTAGATGACGTCGCCGACACCGAGCGGGGCGTTCACGGGCGCGGAGAGCGTCCGGGTGCCCTCGCCCGGGACGGTGACCAGGACCGGCAGATGGCCCGCGGAGCAGACCGTCACCTCCCCGGCGTCGGCGGCGATGATCAGATAGCAGCAGGTCACCAGCTGGTCGGGGACGTCCAGGTCGGCGACGACGGTGTCCAGGGCCTGCATGAGCTGCCGTGGCTGCATCCCGGTCTTGGCCAGGGCGTGCGCGGCGGACCGCAGCTGACCCATGACGGCGGCGGCCTCGAGACCGCGGCCCATCACGTCGCCGATCAGCACACCGACCCGGCCGGCGCCCAGCGGGATCAGGTCGAACCAGTCCCCGCCCACACCGGCGCCCTGCGTGGCGGGCAGGTAGCGGCTCGCGGTGGCGAGGCCCGGTATGGCGGGCGGGGTGCCCATGAGACTGCGCTGGAGGGTCAGCGCGATGTGCCGCTGCTGCTCGTACAGTTCCGTCAGCTCCGCCTCGGCGCGCTTGCGGTCGCTGATGTCGCGGACGATGGCGCACGCCCCGATGACCGTCCCGTCCGGCGCCCGGGTCGGCCACAGCGTGACATCGACGTCCAGTAATTGGCCCGATTGGGTGACGCGCAGGGTCTCGAAGTGCTCGACCTTCTCGCCCTGGCGCAGCCGTTCCAGCAGCCGGTTGACCTCGTCCCTGCGCTCGGACGGGGCGAGCACCGACACGTGCCGCCCCACCGCCTCCGCCGCGGTGAACCCGTACAGCCGCTGGGCGGCGGCGTTCCAGTACGTGATACGGCCGTCCAGGGTCTTGGCGAGGATCGCGTCCTGGGAGGACTCGACGAGCGCGGCGAGTTCGTTGATGCGTTCCTCGGCGGCCTTGCGCTCGCTGACGTCGCGGACGGCGGCGGAGACCAGGAGGCCGTCGGCGGTCTCCAGGGGGCTGAGGCTGATCTCGACGGGGAACTCGGTGCCGTCCTTGCGCAGGCCGTAGAGGTCGAGCCCGGCGCCCATGGGGCGCACCTGCTGGTTGTGGGCGTAGCTGTTGCGGTGTTCGGTGTGGTGGGCGCGGAAGCGGCCGGGCACGAGGAGTTCGACGGGGCGGCCGAGGAGTTCTTCGCGGCCGTAGCCGAAGAGGGCCTCGGTCTGGGCGTTGACGAGTCTGATGGTCCCGGTGTCGTCGACGATGACCATCGCGTCGGGCGCCGCCTCCAGCAGTCCGCGGAAACGCTCCTCCGCGGCCTTGCGCTCGCTGACGTCGCGGACGGCGGCGGAGACCAGGAGGCCGTCGGCGGTCTCCAGGGGGCTGTGGCTGATGTCGACGGGGAACTC
>NZ_JBHYKH010000693.1:0-3765 GCF_042741275.1 Streptomyces sp. NPDC058964 | reverse complement strand
GCTATGTAGTTGCCACTAACTTGATCATGCCGCTGATCAGCCATGCGTTAGATCTAATGAGAGATGTTGCAACTTCATCGGTAAGTCCTTTGATCAGGCAGGAGGTGCGGCACCCAAGGGGTGGCATGCGCATGTCTATATTGCTGGTTGCGTCGGGGTCCTGCCGTCGTGCCTCATCTACGCCCTTGTGGGACTCCCGAACGGTCGAGTCATGCCGCAGGCCCGATTCCGGAAGCCGGTTGGGTGCGACCGCACCTCGTGCCATTGATGGCTGCATGAACGACGTGGAGGTGACAGGCAGGGGCAGCCTCTTGACACTCCTCGGGGTTGCCTCGGTCTGCGCGGCCAACGATGGCGGACGGTTCATCGTTGGCGATGCAGCGTGGTAGTGGCTACTCCCGCATCACCTCTCTGTTCGGCTGTTCTGGGATAGATTCGGTTGTTCTCTGGTGGAGGGGGTCGTGTGCGTCTGGCGAGGTTTTGCGTTCCGGCGGATGATGTCGTTCCCGTGGATGACGACGGGTTCCTGCTGGACTCCGAGGCGTGGGGCTTCACGTCCGGGGGACAGCAGGCCGGCGTTGTCCCTCTCGAGGAGGCCTGCACCGACTCTCTGGTGCTGCTGGGTGAGGCTGGAATCGGCAAGTCGCATGCGCTGACCACAGCCCTCGATCCGAGCGGTCCCTCCGCGTGCTGGGAAGCGTCCGGACGAGTCGATCTTGGACAGGTGTCCAGGTTCGACGACCTGGCCCGCAAGGCCCGGCCTGTCCTGGACAGACTTGGTCCTCCTTCGCCTTCAACTCCAGGCGTCGGTACCGGGCAGCCGAAGCCGTTTCTCCTGGTCCTCGACGGAGTCGATGAATGCCAGGCCGCAGCAAAAGAGATCGCCGGCTGGTTCACGGACCTCGCTGCTCAGTACGATTGCTCCTCGCTGCAAGTACTCATCGCCTGCCGAGGCATGGCCTACAACGACATCCTGCGGCAGGCGGCTGCCCAGGCTTTCGGCATCACGGACACGCACACGTACACCCTCGCACCGCTGCGTCGCTCCGACCTGATCACAGCAGCTACGGCAAGAGACCTCGACGGTACTCGTTTCCTCCAGGCGGTGATTGAAGCCGACGCCCAGGCGCTGGCTCGAACCCCGTTGACTCTCCAGCTGCTCCTTGAGATGTTCGCCGCCGACCAGGCTCTGCCCACCAGTCGCACAGCCTTGTACGCAGTGGCACTTCCGCATGCCCTCATGAGTCAGGGAGAGGGCCGGGACCCGGTCGGCCTTGAGGGAACCCTGGAGCAGAGGTTCGCCATAGCTTCCCGCCTCGCCTGCTACTGCCTTCTCACTGGCGCGGTCGGCGTCAGCACACGGCGCCAGCAGGTGTCTGACGCCAACCTCTTGGCCGTCGACACGTTTGTCGGTGGCGAGGAGGGCACCCCGCACGGGAGCTTCGTCATCGAGCGACCGATCATCGAGAGCGTCCTGAACAGTTCCCTGTTCGCCAGCCGCGGCCCCGAAGCGGCGGGACCTGCCCATGCGTCCATCGCCTCCTACCTGGCCGCCCGTTACCTCGCTGACCACGGCCTGCCCCGAGAGCAGTTGCGCGCACTGCTCCTGCATCAGGGCGAGATCGGTGAGCCGGGCATCCCAGGAGATCTGCACGAACTGGCCGCCTGGCTCATCGCCCTACGTCCCGAACACGGGCCATGGCTGATCGAAGCCGACCCCGAGGCCGTCGCCTCCTACAGCTCCTACATCGATGACGAACACTGCCGAGAAGCGATGGTCGACGGCCTGCTCGAGAAGATCAGGCAGAAATCATCCCGCCATTTGCCCTGGTGGCACGCCTCAAGTCTCAGCCACGCCGGCCTGGCTGCTCAACTGCGGAGAGTCCTCGATGCCGCTGCGCACCATCCCAGCCAGAAATCGACCGACGAAGTCGAGTTTGTCCTCTCCCTGATCGCCACGAACAACCTCAGAGAACTGCTCGGCGAGGTGACGACCATCGCCATCGACGAGAGACAGCCACATATCCTGCGCCGGTATGCCGTCCAGGTCGCCGAAGTGCTGGACCACCAGGCCGCAGCCTCAGCACTCACCCCTCTGCTGACAGAACTCGCGCGGCACCCCGGGCACGACCCTGACGACTCGCTACGAGGCGCCGTTCTGCAAGCGTGCCGCCCCTGGCTGGGGATCACCGAGCTTCTCGCAGCCCTCAGGCCCCCGCAGACCCATATGAGTCTCTACACCCGCTTCTGCCGCGAACTTCCCTCCACCCTCACCGACGACGAGGTCGGCCCGTTCCTGGAATGGGCCGGAGCAAACCACATTCCCTTCAGCACCCCATGGAGTGCATGGATCAACGCAGAGGACATGTCCCAAGCGCTTGCCGACCGCGCACTGACAGGCCCAACCGCCGAGGACCACGTTCCCGCACTGGCAGCGTGGCTGCGTCCCTACCTGCGCACTTACCCCCGCCTGGGGGTCCCGGCACCAGTGTGCGCGCCATCAGATGTCGGCACGGACCTCGCGCAGGCACAGCGTCTGCGTCGCGTCCTCGTTGCCCAGCTCATAGCCAAAGCCGTGGACCTTGAGGACGCCTATCTTCTGGCCGAGGGATGGGACGAGCCCCGCCAAGACAGCTCTCGGGCGCGTGGCGGCGGCCGGGGTTCCGCCGCTGACGGCCAGCAGGTTGATCGCAGCAGCATCCTCGATGCCGATGATCTCGCCTGGCTCATCGACCTTGAAGGTCACCTGACAGACGCGAGGGCCGCGCATGCGTGGCCTGCTTTGCGCTTCGTATGGGGTCTCGCCCGCACTACGGAAGCCGGTCAGGACACCGCCTGGGCAACGCGTGGCAGCAGAGTCTGGAATGAGGTGTTCGCCAGCTCGTTCGACGCCATGCCCGTCCACGGGGAGACAGCCGACCGCTACCGGAACAGGTCGGCCAAGCGTCGGCCGGGCCCCCGTGAGTGGGACGGCTTCGACGAATACGTAGCTGCCACACGTGACTTCCTCACACGGGCCGAGACAGGCGACGTGGCTGGCTTCGTGTCTCTGTGCCGAAACCTTC
Organism: Streptomyces sp. NPDC058964; assembly: GCF_042741275.1. Lineage (NCBI taxonomy): Bacteria > Bacillati > Actinomycetota > Actinomycetes > Kitasatosporales > Streptomycetaceae > Streptomyces > Streptomyces sp. NPDC058964. The sequence continues at coordinate 700 of NZ_JBHYKH010000693.1, read as the reverse complement.
TGTACGAACCGGACACGGGGCTGTTCACTTCACAACTCTCCGTCGATCTGCTCCACGCACCCGGCACCGACATCCTGCCCGCCGATCACGAAGAACGTCTCCGTGAGGCGGCACGCCGTTACGCCGCCGAGGGCCGACCGGCCGACGACAACTGGATCGGCACGCCCGACATTCCCTGGCGCCCCTGGGCAGCGGTGCCGGCCTTCACTCTCCTGCTCGACAGCGATGAAGAACTGACCGCCATCCCCGCCGAACAATGGCGTGCCTGGGCACCCACTCTGCTGGCATTCCCCCTCGCCGACACCAGCGCCAGAAACACCGTGCCACGCGGACGGCTGCTGGAACGAGCCCTTTCGCATGCTCCAGAAGAGCTCACGACCACCTACCTGGCCCTCGCCCGTGCCTCCTACGAAGAAGAACGGCCCCTCCCGGCACTCGACTTGACGGAAAGTATCTGGACGCCGCAACTCAAGTCAGCCTTGGCAGGCCTGCTGACAGACCTCACCGAACAAGCGCACCAGAACGCCCCCGACCCCGCCACCGGCCCCGAAGGGCACAACGTCCTGGCCTCCCTGCTGTCCCGGCTGCTGAAGCACTCAGCACCCGATGCCCGACGGCACATTCTGGATCGTTTCGGGGAGCACTTGGCTGCGTCCAGTCCAGCACGCGACGCCCGACTCGATGCCGCGTATCTGAGTGT
>NZ_JBHYKH010000692.1:0-3783 GCF_042741275.1 Streptomyces sp. NPDC058964 | reverse complement strand
CACCACGCTGATCCTCGGCACCGCGTGGATCACCTGCGTCACCGTCGGCGTGCAGTTCGGTGACACCCCGGTCGCCGCCAAGATCGACGCCGAGCTGATCGACAACCGCGTCCAGCAGGTGCGGGCGGGCCTCCAGGACGCCCGTGTCTTCCAGCAGCAGGCCGCCGTCGACGCCTTCGCCCACACGCCGCCCGACCAGTTGCTCACCGGGCTGCGCGGCAAGGACGTGCTGTTCACCTTCATCGAGAGCTACGGCCGTACGGCGATCGAGGACCCGGCGATGGCCCCGCGGATCGGCGAGGTCCTCGAGGAGGGCACGGCCGGCCTCCAGACGGCCGGGTTCGAGTCGCGCAGCGGCTGGCTCAGGTCCCCGGTGACGGGGGCCGGCAGCTGGCTGGCCCACTCCACGTTCCTGTCCGGCCTGTGGATCAAGAACCAGCAGCGCTACCGGAAACTGACGTCCAGCGACCGTATGACCCTGACCCGCTACTTCCGCAAGACGGGCGCATGGGACACGGTCGGCATCGTGCCGGGAGTGCGCCGGGCCTGGCCGGAGGGCAGGTTCTTCGGCCTCGACCACATCTACGACTCCGAGCACCTCGGCTACCACGGCCCGTACTTCAGCTGGACCCCCGTGCCCGACCAGTTCAGCCTGGAGGCCTTCCAGCGGCTCGAGTTCGGCAAGAAGGACCGGGGCCCGATGATGGCGGAGATCATCCTGGCCTCCAGCCACAACCCCTGGGCGCCGGTCGCCCACATGATCGACTGGAACGGCCTGGGCGACGGTTCGGTCTTCGAGCGGATCAAGGAGGAGGGCAAGGACCCCAAGGAGGTCTGGAAGAACGCGGAGAGCGTCCGCACCGAATACCGCAACGCCATCGAGTACTCGCTGCGCAGCCTGACCGAGTTCGTCGAGCGCTACGGCGACGAGAACACGGTCCTGGTCTTCCTCGGCGACCACCAGCCGGTGCCGACGGTCACCGCCGGCAGCACCAGCCGCGAGGTGCCGGTCGCGATCGTGGCCCACGACCCGAAGGTCCTGGACCGGGTCTCGGACTGGGGCTGGACGCAGGGCCTGAAGCCGGCGAAGGACGCTCCCGTCTGGGCGATGGACAAGTTCCGCGACCGTTTCATGACGGCCTACGGCCCGAAGGCCGGCTGACGCCCCTCACCGGTCCAGGAAGGCGATGACCCGGCCTACGAACCACTCCGGGTCGTCCAGGAACGGATAGTGCGCGGCGCCCGGCTGGACCGCGAGCTCCCCGTTCGGAAAGGCGTCGGCGGTGCGGCGGGCGAGGCCGGGGCGGGGACCGCCGTCGAGTTCGCCCGCGTGCACCAGGACCGGCGCGGTCAGACCGGCGAGCGCGGCCCGGGTCGCGTCCGGGTCGAAGGCGCCGTCCGAGAAGTAGCGGCCCTCCGCCTCCTCGTTCGTCTGTTCCTCGGTGGCCGCGTCATGGGCCTGCGCCGCGGCGTCCCAGCGGCCGTAGAAGAAGGGGGCGAGGGCCGGGTCGAAGCCGGCCCGCCCCGTCAGCCAGGCCTCCAGCGCCGGGAACCCCTTCTCGAACCATGGCTCGTGCGCCCGCAGCCGGGCGGCCGCCAGCCGGTCCTCGACGGTGGTCCGCATACCGAGGGCCGACGGATTGGGGGTGATCAGCGCGAGCCGCCGCACCCGCCCCGGGTACCGCGCCGCGTAGAGGATCGCCAGGCTCCCGGCCGCCGAGTGCGCGAGCAGATCCATGTGCTCCAGCCCCATGTGGACGCGCAACGCCTCCACGTCGTCGACCATGTGGTCGCAGCGGTACGTCGCCGAGTCCGCCGGCACCGCGGAGTCGCCGGTCCCCCTCAGGTCGAGCAGGACCAGCCGCCGATGGACGTCCAGCCCGCCCAGGCCTGCCAGGTAGACGGAGGCCCGCATCGGCCCTCCGGGCAGGACGACCAGGGGTTCGCCCTCGCCGCGCAGGTGGTAGGCGAGCTCGGTTCCGTCGGGTGCGGTGAAGGTCGGCATGCCGTCGATCATCGGCGCGGACCGGGCCCTGCCGCAACGGAGTTCCCCTCGGTCCCGGCCCGGGATGAATTCCGTGGCGGGATCCTCCGGGTCACGGACCTGCGTCCGCGCTAGCCCCGGCCGCTGAACCGGTCCCGCAGCTCCCGCTTGAGGATCTTGCCGCTCGCGTTGCGCGGCAGCTCGTCCACGAACAGCACCTGCTTGGGCGCTTTGAAGGGAGCGAGCTTCTCGCGCGCGTGGGCGATCAGTTCGGCCTCGGTCACCTCACCTCGCGGCACGACCACCGCGGTGACGGCCTCGATCCACCGTTCGTCGGGCAGGCCGATCACGGCGGCCTCGGCCACGCCCTCGTGGGTGTACAGGGCGTCCTCGACCTGCCGTGAGGCGATCAGCACGCCACCGGAGTTGATGACGTCCTTGACCCGGTCGACGATCGTGAAGTAGCCGTGTTCGTCCCGCACGGCGAGGTCGCCGGAGTGGAACCAGCCGTCGCGGAAGGCGGCGGCGGTCTCGTCGGGCTTGTCCCAGTAGCCCTCGCACAGCTGCGGTGAGCGGTAGACGATCTCACCCGGCGTGCCGTCGGGCACGTCCTCGTCGTCCTCGTCGACCAGACGCGCGTCCACGAACAGCACGGTGCGGCCGCAGGAGTCCATTCGGCCCTTGTGCTCGTCGGGGCCGAGCACGGTGGCCAGCGGGCCGATCTCGCTCTGGCCGAAGCAGTTGTAGAAGGCGAGCCCCGGCAGCCGTTCACGCAGCCGCTCCAGGACGGGCACGGGCATGATCGACGCCCCGTAGTAGGCCTTGCGCAGGCCGCTCAGGTCCCGGCTCGCGAAGTCGGGCCGGTTGGAGAGACCGATCCAGACGGTGGGCGGTGCGAACAGGCTGTCCACGCGGCCGGCCTCGACCAGGTCGAAGAGCGTGTCCCCGTCCGGCGCGTCGAGGATGACGCTGGTCGCGCCGACCGCGATGTACGGCAGCAGGAACACGTGCATCTGGGCCGAGTGGTACAGCGGCAGCGCGTGCACCGGCCGGTCGCCCGCGCTCAGGTCGAGGGCGGTGATGGCGCTCAGGTACTCGTGCACCAGGGACCGGTGCGTCATCATCGCGCCCTTGGGCAGGGCGGTGGTGCCGGAGGTGTACAGCAGCTGCACCAGGTCCTCGGTGCGCGGTTCGGGACCGTCGTACGGCGCTGCCGTGGCGAGCCTGGCGAGGAGCGAGTCATCGGCGTCGCGCAGCGGCAACACCCTTACTCCGGCGGGCAGTCGGCCGGAGAGGTCCGGGTCTGCCAGCACCAGCGAGCTGCCCGACTGGCCCACGATGTAGGCCAGGTCGTCGCCGGTGAGGTTCTGGTTCACGGGCACGTGCACGAGGCCCGCGCGGGCGCAGGCCAGGAACGCGATCAGATAGGCGTCGGAGTTGTGGCCGTACGAACCGACCCGGTCGCCGGGTTCCAGGCCCTGCGCGAGGAGCACGGCCGCCGCGCGCGAGACGGCGTCGTCGAGTTCCTGGTACGTCCAGCTGCGCTCGCGGTACTCCACCGCGACGCGCGCGGGCGTGCGCCGGGCGCTGCGCCGCAGTACTCCGTCAACCGTGCTGCCGTGTCCCTGCGTCATGGCACATGATCCTCGGTCCGCTCGAGAGACAGGTCAAGAACCGGGGGTCATGACACGTCCCGCTGTACGCTCAACCGCTCCTTCCCTCAATGACGTTGGGAGGCACGATGCGCACAGGACCGGTACGGCTCCTGGTCACCGCCGTCGCCCTGCTCACCGCGGCGG
>NZ_JBHYKH010000691.1:0-3803 GCF_042741275.1 Streptomyces sp. NPDC058964 | reverse complement strand
GGTCCCTGCTCGGATACACGGGGACGACCGCGGCGGGAGCGATGGCCGGCGGCGCGGCATCGGCGCAGCCGGCCCGGGCCGCCGAGGCGGAGACGGAGACGGCGTCCGCCGATTTCCCCGTGGGGACGCTCTTCACCGGACACAGCAGCATCGGCGACATCGACGCGTATCTGGAGATCAAGTTCAGCGTCGACACGGCCGAGGCCCCGTCGGCCCACCGTATCGAACCCGCGGAGATCGCCAAGCTGCTCAACGACTTCGCCGCATCCCGGGGCTGGCCGTCCATCACGTTCTACGGCACTCCCGCGCCCGCCCCGCTGAACTGACGATTCCGGAAGCGGCCGTGCGCCGGACCCGGCATGGGTAGGGTCCAGCGCATGGCTGCCGTGCTCTTCGATTTCTCCGGGACCCTCTTCCGTATCGAGTCCGCCGAGTCCTGGCTGCGCGCCGTACTGGCCGAGGCGTCCCTGACCCTGACCGCGTCCGAACTCGCCGAAAAGGCGGCGGCATTGGAGGTCGCCGGCGCGCTGCCGGGCGGCGCTCCCCCAGTCGAACTGCCCCGGGAGCTCGTCGGCGTGTGGGCGGTCCGCGACGAGAGCGCCGAACTGCACCGGGCCGCCTACACCGGCCTGTCCCGTCGCGTCGCGCTCCCCGACCCGGCACTGCACGACGCCTTGTACGAGCGGCACAAGTCCCCCGCCGCCTGGTCTCCGTACCCCGACGCCGCCCAGGTGCTGAGCACACTGCGCGAGCGCGGGATCGCGGTCGGCGTGGTCAGCAACATCGGCTGGGACGTGCGCCCGGTCTTCCGCGAGCACGGGCTCGACGGACATGTGGACACGTACGTACTGTCGTACGAACACGGCGTCCAGAAGCCGGACTCACGGCTGTTCTCCGTCGCCTGTGAGGCGCTCGGCGCCGACCCGCGCGAGGTGCTGATGGTCGGCGACAGCCGGTCGGCGGACGGCGGGGCGGCGGCGCTCGGGTGCCGGGTGCACTTCGTGGACCACCTGCCGGTGACCGAGCGGCCGGACGCCCTGCTGCCGGTGCTGGACCTGATGGGCCGGCCCTGGACCGGTACGCGCCGTCCGCCTGAGACGATCCCCCGCGTCGCCCCAGACGGACGGCAGCCCTGAAGAGGCCCGCACAGAAGCCGGGCCTGATGCGTTGAGTATAGTTGGCTGGCAGCCAGTCAACGCAGGAGTTACAGCATGTCCCCGCGCAGCGCATCGGTCAATGAAGAGTTGCGCCGACGTTCCCGCGAGCGGCTTCTGCAGGCCGCGGTCGAGCTGGTCGACGAGCGCGGATTCGAGGCCACGACCCTGGGCGACATCGCGGACCGGGCGGGTTCGGCGCGCGGACTGGTGTCGTACTACTTTCCGGGCAAGCGCCAGCTGGTCCAGTCGGCGGTGCACCGGCTGATGCACCGCACGCTGGAGGAGGCCCTGGAGCGCGAACCCCGCACCGACAACGGCCGGGAGCGGCTGGCCAGGGCCATCGACGCGATCCTGGGACTGGCGAACGAACGGCCCGTGCTGATGCGGCAGCACATGGCCGGGCTCCTGCAGGCCCAGGGTTTCGTGCAGTGCCCGGAGCAGCGGCGCCTGTCGGAGCTGCTGAGCGACACGGTGGCCCGGTACGGCTCCGAGGACGTCACGGCCGACTACCCGATGCTGCGTGCCGTGCTGATGGGGGCGGTGTACGCGGCACTGGTTCCCGGGGTGCCGATGCCGGTCCCGGTCCTGCGGGCCGAGTTGTTCGAGCGGTACGAACTCGACTGGGAGCTGGGCGTCCCGCCCGGGACCGAGCCGTCCGGTGGGACGTGCGAGAAGGATCTGTCGCGTTTCTTCGCGACGGACGACCGGCCGGAGTAGCCGGGCCCCGCCCCCGGCGCCGTGTGTGCGGAGGGCCGGAAAGTCCACATCGCGCCCGCGAGGGCCCTTCCGGCGCGCACACGGCGCAACCGCCTGATCTCACTCCATACGGGCGGACACGCGTCCGCATCACCCGACCGCACCCTGTCAGCCCGGCCTGAGCGGTGCAATGCTGGAACCACCAGCGATCTCCTCCGGCCTCCCGGGGAAGGAGTTCCGCCGTGCTGCGTGTCGCCGTCGTCGGCTCAGGGCCGAGCGGGTGCTACACCGCCCAGTGCCTGGTCCAGCAGGACCCCGAGGTGCTCGTGGACGTCCTGGACCGGCTGCCGTGCCCCTTCGGCCTGGTGCGCTACGGGGTGGCACCGGACCACGAGAAAATAAAGTCGCTGCAGGGGAACCTCCGGACGGTCCTGGAGCACGACCGGGTGCGGTTCCTCGGTGGGGTGCGGGTGGGCGGGCCGGGCGGCCTGCCGGTGGAACGGCTGCGGACCCTGTACCACGCGGTGGTGTACTGCGTGGGCGCAGCGACCGACCGGCACCTCGGCATTCCCGGCGAGGATCTGCCGGGCAGCTGGTCGGCGACCGAGTTCGTGTCCTGGTACAGCGCGCATCCGGACTCCGTGGCGGAGGAGGGTTTCGTACGCGAGGTCCGGTCGGCCGTCGTCATCGGCGTGGGCAACGTCGCGGTGGACGTCACCCGGATGCTGGCCCGTGGCGCGGCGGAGCTGAGCCCCACCGACATGCCGCAGCAGGCGCTGGCCGCGCTGGCGGCGAGCGGGGTGACCGAGGTCGGCATGGTGGGCCGGCGGGGCCCCTCGCAGGCCCGGTTCACCACGAAGGAGCTGCGCGAGCTGGGCGGCCTGCCCGACACCGAAGTCATCGTGGATCCGGCCGAGTTGGCGTTGGATCCGGCCTACGCCGACCCTTCGGGGCTGCCCGCGCCGCAGCGCCGGAACGTGGACGTGCTGCGCGGCTGGGCGGACCGGCCGGCCGGGGACGCGGCGCGGCACATCCGGCTGCGGTTCTTCCTGCGGCCGGTCGAACTGCTGGCCGACGGCGGCCGGGTGGGCGCGGTGCGTTTCGAGCGGACGGTGCCGGACGGGCACGGCGGAGTGACCGGGACCGGCCGGTTCGAGGACGTGGAGGCGCAGTTGGTGCTGCGCTCGGTGGGCTATCGCGGAGTGCCGCTGGAGGGACTGCCCTTCGACACGGTCAGCGGCACCGTGCCGCACACGGGCGGCCGTGTGGTGCGTGGCGGAACCGCGTCCCCGGGCGAGTACGTGGCCGGGTGGATCAAGCGCGGTCCGACCGGCGTCATCGGCACCAACCGCCCGTGCGCCAAGGAGACGGTGACGTCCCTGCTGGCGGACGCCCCCGCGCTCGTGCACAAGGACGTGCCGCCGGATCCCGCCGCCGTCCTGCGGGCAGCGGGCACCGAGACGATCGGGTGGGCCGGGTGGCAGGCGATCGAGCGGGCGGAGGCGGAACTGGGGGCCCGGCTGGGGCGCGGCATCGTGAAACTGGCCGACTGGGACTCACTGCTGACGGCGGCGCGGACGGCGGCCCCGTAACGGAGCCCGCCCACGGCGCGGGCCGGCCCGGCTGCCCGGCTACCACCTTCCCGCGAGGGCCGGTTCAGCCGTCTTCCCCGAGGCGGGCGGCCTGCCGTCCGGCGGCGGCCAGCAGGCTGTCGAGAAGCCCGGGGAAGAGCTCCTCCAGGTCGTCCCTGCGCAGGCCGTTCATCTTGGCCGTACCCCGGTAGGTCTGCCGGATCACACCACTCTCGCGCAGCACCCGGAAGTGGTGCGTGGTCGTGGACTTGGCGACCGGCACCTCGAACCGTGAACAGGAGAGGGCGGCGCCCCCCGCGGGGGCGGGGCGCCACAATAGCACCCCCCCCCGCGCGCGGTCGGGGGGGGGGGCCGCCCC
>NZ_JBHYKH010000690.1:0-3810 GCF_042741275.1 Streptomyces sp. NPDC058964 | reverse complement strand
GAGACTCAGCCCACCACCGCAACACCGTGTGTTTCAGTGTTTGGGGGGGTTGGTTTTTGTTTAAAGCCGCCGGGCCCCCCCCGGGGCCCCCGGGGGGCGGCCTCTTCGCACAGCACGACGACCCGGACCTCACCGGGCCGGGGGAACGGCATCATCTCCCGGCCAAGGGCCGGCCGCTGTCGAGCACCTCCGCGGGCTCGGCCTCCGGCAGCCGCGGCACACGCCGGTGCCACCATCCGAAGTCCGGTCTCTCCTCCCAGCCGGGCCACGGGACGGCGGCGGCGCGGAAGCGGTCGTCGGTCCGGTCGAGTTCCGGGCTGCCGGGCGGTGCGGAGCTCGGCGGGCAGTGGCGGCCTGAGCTCCGCCGGCCGGCTGCGGCACCGGATGCCGTGGTCGAACTCCGGCGCGCACCACCCGTAGCCCTCGTCCAGCCCGCGGACGGCAGCGGCCCATGCAGCGAGGAGCCGGTGGGGCTTCCCGTGTCCGCTGCATGGGCCGACTGTCTCACGGCGGGCTGTGTCAGCCCAGCAGCTCCACCTCCGCCAGCGTCGACTCGGAGTCCAGGACCAGCCGGTACTTCGCGTACGAGCCCGGCGCGGCGATCGTGAACGCCCGGGTCTGCCTGTCCCAGGCGAACGACTGCCCGGAGCGGTGGTCCAGGGTCCGCCAGGTCGTGCCGTCCGTGGAGCCCTGGAGGGTCCAGCCGGCCGGGGCCTTCGCGCGGTCGGCGGACGACGTCAGGGTGTACTGGACGGGCCTGGTGGTGCCGGTGACCGGCAGGTCCACGGAGGTGACCGTCGCCTCCGTCGCGGACGTGTTGTCGAACAGGGCGCCCTCACCCTTCAGCACGTCCGAGCGCGGAGTGGGGATCTTGCCGTCCTGGGTGATGGAGACCGGGGCCGCGTTTCTGCCCGAACCCCAGGCCGAGGGCTTCGGGCCCATCCGGAAGTCCAGCACCCCGCCCTCGGCGAGCAGCGAGTGGGGCAGCGAGGTCGACGTCCAGGGGCGGCCGTTGACGGTCAGACCCTGCACGTACACGTTCTTCGCGCTGTTCCCCGGCGCCCTGATGACCAGGTCCCGGCCGTTCTCCAGGTGGACGGTGGCCTTCTTGAACAGCGGGGACCCGATGGCGTACTCGCCGCTGCCCATGACCAGCGGGTAGAAGCCGAGGGAGGAGAAGAGGTACCAGGCCGACTGCTCGCCGTTGTCCTCGTCGCCGTGGTAGCCCTGGCCGATCTCGCTGCCGGTGTAGAGGCGGGAGAGCGCCTCGCGGACGTTCTGCTGTGCCTTCCAGGGCTGGGCGGCCGCGTCGTACATGTAGATCACGTGGTGCGCGACCTGGTTGGAGTGGCCGTACATGCCCATCCGCACGTCCCGGGCCTCGGTCATCTCGTGGATGACGCCGCCGTAGGAGCCGACGTAGTCGGGGGAGGCGGTCTCCGGGGTGGAGAAGTACTCGTCGAGCTTGTCGGCCAGGGCTGCCCGGCCGCCGTAGAGGTTGGCGAGTCCGCGGCTGTCCTGCGGGGCGGTGAAGGCGTAGCCCCAGCCGTTGGTCTCGGTGTAGTCGTAGCCCCACACGCGCGGGTCGTACTTGGCCGAGTCGACGCGCCAGTCACCCTTGGCGTCCCTGCCCTGGAAGAAGCCGGCCTTGGAGTCGAACAGGTCGACGTAGTTCTGGGCGCGGTTGAGGAAGTACCGGGACTCCTCCTGGTAGTGCTTCTCCTTGGTCTTCTCGTAGAGCGCCTCGCCCATCTTCGCGATGCCGTAGTCGTTGACGTAGCCCTCCATCGCCCACGACAGGCCCTCGTGCGTGTCCGTGCTGGTGTAGCCGAGGAAGGGCGAGGTGCTCATGCCCTTGCGGCCGACGCCGGAGGAGGGGGGTACGACGGTTGCGTTCTTCAGGGCCGCGTCGTAGGCCGCCTCGGCGTCGAAGTGGACGCCCTTGACGTACGCGTCCGCGAACGCGACGTCCGAGGAGGTGCCGGTCATCAGGTCGGCGTAGCCGGGTGAGGACCAGCGGGAGGTCCAGCCGCCGTCCTTGTACTGCTGCACGAAGCCGTCGACCATCTCGCCCGCCTGGCCGGGCGTCAGCAGCGAGTACGCGGGCCAGGTCGTCCGGTAGGTGTCCCAGAAGCCGTTGTTCACGTACACCTTGCCGTCCACGACCTTCGCGCCGGTGTGCGTCGGGGTGTCCGGGCCGGGCATGGGGGAGAACGGCGAGGCGTACCGGTCCTTGCCGCCGGCCTTCTCGAAGCCGGAGTTCGGGTACAGGTACAGCCGGTACATCGAGGAGTACAGGGTCGTCAGCTGGTCCGGGGTCGCGCCCTCGACCTCGACCTTGCCGAGCAGCCGGTCCCAGGTGCGCTGGGCGCGTTCCTTCACCGTGTCGAAGGAGGTGCCGTCGGGGATCTCCTGGCGCAGATTGTCCTTCGCCTGGTCGACGCCGATCAGCGAGGTCGCCAGGCGCAGCGTGACGGTGCGGTCCGCGCCCGCGGCGAAGCGCAGGTAGCCCTTGACGCCGCTGGAGCCGGCGTCCGTCGCCGGCTTGTCGAACTCCCCGTACACGAAGAGCCGGGTCGCGCCCGTGGACAGGCCGGACTTCACGTCGGAGTAGCCGGTGACGATCCCGTGGTCCTTGTCGAGGGTGAGGCCCGCCTGCTCGGTGACGTTGTCGAAGACCACGCTCGCGTCGTCGCCGGGGTAGGTGAACCGGAGGGCCGCCGCGTGGTCGGTCGGGGTCATCTCCGCCTTCAGGCCGTTCTCGAAGCGGACGCCGTAGTAGTACGGCCGGGCCGTCTCGTTCTCGTGCCGGAAGGCCAGCGCCCGTGCCGTGCGCCCGGTGTCCGGGGTGCCGGAGGCGGCGGAAGGCATCAGCTGGAAGGTCTGCCGGTCGCCCATCCAGGGGCTGGGCTCGTGGCTCGCGCTGAATGCCTGGATCGTCGGCAGGTTCGCGTCGTTGTTCGCACGCGCGTACTCGTACAGCCAGCTCAGTGAGGACGCGTTGGTCACCGGCGTCCAGAAGTTGAAGCCGTGCGGCAGGGCGGTGGCCGGGAAGTCGTTGCCGCGCGAGAAGCTGCCGCTGGAGTTGGTGCCGCGGGTGGTGAGCGCGTAGTCGGACAGATGGGCGTTGGGCTTCTGCTGGATTACGGGCCTGATCGCCACGTCGTCTATCCAGCCGCGGAACTCGGCCGGTCCGGTGGGGGAGTCGTACGCCACCAGGATCCGGTCGACCGTCCTGCCCGCGGCGACCGAGCCGATCCGCGAGACCACGTTGTTCCACTGGTTGACGTACAGCGCCTTCGACGCGCCCTGTCCGTGCGGCGACAGCGCGAAGCCGTGCTGGTCGGTCGCGCCCAGGCCGCTGAGGTACGTGCCGTCCGTGAACGCGAGGTCGACGGAGACGTTCGTGGCGTCGTAGTCGCGGTCGCCGTCGGCCATGGAGGGAAAGATCCGGTACGACAATCCGGTGTCGCGGCCGACCTTCACGTTCACGTCGAAGACCTTGTTGTACGAGTACGCCCGGCCGCCCGCCGTGTGCCGTCCGGCATACCGCAGGGCATGAGTGCCGGTGAAGCCGGCGCGGGGGCCCCCGCCCCGGGGGGGCAGGGGGTGTTGGACTTGGGGGGGGGGGCCGCGGGCTCCCGCCCCGCGCGCCAGTGACCCGATGGTCAGCGACAGGAAGGCGTGCAGCTTGAACTTGGTGATGAGCAGAACGATGACGGCGATGCCCAGGAGCACGGCGATGCCCAACTGGGCGTGGCCGGCCGAGGTGATGGGCTCGACGGTGTCCGCTGCCAGCATCTCGACGCT
>NZ_JBHYKH010000689.1:0-3847 GCF_042741275.1 Streptomyces sp. NPDC058964 | reverse complement strand
CACTATAGAGGTGTGGCCATGGCGTCACGCACGGTTTCCGATACAACCCAACTTCCTTTTGTTCGGCTTAAGTTGACTGTTCATCAGTCGTGCTTGACGGGTGCGCGGGCGGACGGCAGGCTGTCGGGCAGTGATCGTCAGGAGAGGGGCTCGATGACAGGTCCGGTGCTCGCCGTCGACCAGGGCACGTCCGGCACCAAGGCCCTGGTGATCTGTCCCGAACGGGGTGTCATCGGCACCGGGTTCGCCGCCGTACGGCCCCGGAACCTGCCCGGTGGCCTGGTGGAGGCCGACCCGGCGGAGCTGTACGAGTCGGTGCTCGTCGCCGGGCGCCGGGCACTGGCCGAGGCGGACGAGCCGGTCGCCGCGCTCGGGCTCGCCAACCAGGGCGAGACCGTCCTCGCCTGGGACCCGGACACGGGCCGCCCGCTGACCGACGCGCTCGTCTGGCAGGACCGGCGCGCCGAGAGCGTCTGTGCCGAACTGGCCGAACACGCCGAGGAGTTGCGTCACCTCACCGGACTCCCGCTCGACCCCTACTTCGCCGCGCCCAAGATGGCCTGGATCCGCCGCCATCTGACCCGCGAGGGCGTCGTCACCACGACCGACGCCTGGCTGGTGCACCGGCTCACCGGCGCCTACGTCACCGACATGGCCACCGCGAGCCGCACCCAGCTCCTCGACCTGAACCGGGCGGAGTGGTCGCCCCGCGCCCTCGCCCTCTACGGACTCTGCGCCGAACGTCTCCCGGAGGTCGTGGCGAACGACCGACCGGTCGGCACCACGAAGGAGTTCGGCCCGGAGATCCCGCTCACCGGTCTCGTCGTCGACCAGCAGGCCGCGCTGCTCGCCCAGCGCGTCACCGCCCCAGGCGGCGCCAAGTGCACCTACGGCACGGGCGCGTTCCTGCTCGCGCACACCGGCGACACCCCCAGACGCGGCACCTCCGGACTGGTCAGCTGCGTCGCCTGGCGGCTCGCCGGACGCACCAGCCACTGCCTGGACGGTCAGGTGTACACCGCCGCCTCCGCCGTGCGCTGGCTCGGCGACCTCGGCGTCATCACCGGCGCGGGCGACCTCGACCGGGTGGGCGGTGCGGTGCCCGACAGCGGCGGTGTCACCTTCGTACCGGCCCTGGCCGGGCTCGCCGCCCCCTGGTGGCGCGGCGACCTGCGCGGCTCGCTCACCGGCCTCGGTCTCGACACCACCGCCGGACACCTGGTGCGTGCCCTGTGCGAGGGGCTGGCCGCCCAGGTGACCGAACTGGCCGAGGCCGCCGCGACCGACCTGGGCACCCCCCTCGACGTACTGCGCGTCGACGGCGGCCTGACCCGCTCGGCCCTGCTCATGCAGACCCAGGCCGACCTGCTGCAACGCCCGGTCGAGGTGTCGCCGCTGCCCGATGCCACCGCCCTCGGCGTGGGCGTGCTGGCCCGCCTCGGCGCCGAGCCGGACCTCACCGTGCGCGACGCCCTGCCGGACTGGAGGCCCGCCGCCGTGTACGAGCCGCGTCTCTCCGCCGCCGAGGCCGCCGACCGCCTCGGCTCCTTCCGCGCCGCCGTCGCCACCCTGCTCGACCGGACGCCCGCATGACGGTCACCGCCGACGGGCCGCTGCCCTCGAAGCCGTACGACGTGACGGTCGTCGGCGCCGGGGTCGTCGGCTGCGCGATCGCCCGCGAACTCGCCCGCCACCCGGGCCTGCGGGTCGCCCTCGTCGAGGCCCAGGACGACGTCGGACAGGGCACCTCGAAGGCCAACACGGCCATCCTGCACACCGGGTTCGACGCCCACCCCGGCACCCTCGAGGCACGCCTGGTCCGCGACGGCTCCCGGCTCCTCGCCGCCTACGCCGCCGAGTCCGGCATCCCCGTCGAACCGGTCGGCGCGCTGCTCGTCGCCTGGGACGAGGAACAACTGGCCGCACTGCCCCGCCTCGCCGAGCAGGCCGTACGCAACGGCCACCGCACCACCCGGCCGCTGGAACCCCCCGAGCTGTACACCCTGGAACCCCGCCTGGGACCGGGCGCGCTCGGCGCCCTGCACGTGCCGGGCGAGAGCATCGTCTGCCCCTGGACGACGACACTGGCCTACGCCACCCAGGCCGTCCACCACGGAGTGGACCTGCACCTCGACTGCCGGGTGGACCGGGCGGACCCGCGGGACGGGACGCACGAGCTGACCACCTCACGGGGCACCCTGCGCACCCGCCACCTGGTCAACGCGGCCGGACTGCACGCCGACACGTTCGACCGAGGGCTCGGTCACCACACCTTCACCGTCACCCCGCGGCGGGGCCAGCTCATCGTCTTCGACAAGTTCGCCCGCGACCTGGTCCGCCACATCCTGCTGCCGGTGCCCACGGCCCTCGGCAAGGGCGTCCTGGTCGCCCCCACCGTGTACGGCAACGTCCTGCTCGGCCCCACGGCCGAGGACCTGGACGACAAGCGGGCGACCATGTCGACCGCCGAGGGCCTGGCACTGCTCCGCGAGAAGGGCCGCCGCATCCTGCCCGCCCTCCTCGACGAGGAGGTCACCGCGGTCTACGCCGGACTGCGGGCCGCCACCGAACACGACGACTACCGCATCACCGCCCACCCGGAGCAGGCCTACGTCACCGTCGGCGGCATCCGCTCCACCGGGCTGACGGCATCCCTCGCCATCGCCGCCCACGTCACCGGCCTGCTGGCCGGCTGCGGGCTCGACCTCGGCCCCGCCCGGGACCTGGAACCGGTGCGCATGCCGAACCTCGGCGAGGCGTTCCCGCGTCCCTGCCAGCGGCCCGAACTGATCGCCGCCGACCCCGAGTACGGCACCCTCGTCTGCCACTGCGAACGCGTCACACGCGGCGAGATCCGCGACGCCCTCGCCGGCCCGATCCCGCCGCGCGGCCTCGACGGCCTGCGCCGCCGCACACGGGCCGGGGCGGGCCGCTGCCAGGGCTTCCACTGCGGAGCGGCGGTGCGGGCGCTGTTCGAGGAGGCGGGCGCGTGACGGCCGAACGCCGGGTGGACGTCCTGGTCGTGGGAGCCGGTCCCGCCGGCCTCGCGGCCGCCGCCCTCCTCGCCGCCGCGGGGGCCGGGCGCGTGGAGGTCCTGGACCGGGAGCGGACGGCGGGCGGAGTACCGCGCCACTGCGCGCACGGCGGCTTCGGCACCTGGACGCGCCCGCTGACCGGACCGGCGTACGCCCGGCTGCTCGCGGCGGCCGCCGGCCGGGCCGGTGCCGTGGTACGGACAGGCGTCACCGCCCTCGACTGGGCGGGCCCGCTGACCTTGGCCACGGTCGGCCCCCGGGGCCCGGAAACCATCGCCGCGCGAGCGGTCGTGCTGGCCACCGGCGCCCGCGAACGCCCGCGCGCCGCACGCCTGGTGCCCGGCACCCGTCCGGCCGGGGTGTACACGACCGGGGAGCTGCAGCAGGCGGTGCACCTGTACGGGCAGCCCATCGGCACCCGGGTCGTGGTGGTCGGCGCGCAGGACGTCTCCTACCGGGCGGCCGGGACCGTACGGGCCGCCGGTGCCGAGGTCGTCGCCATGGTGACGGACCTGCCGCGGCCCGCCACGGCACCCGCCCGCTCCCTGGACGCCCGCCTCCGCGCCCGCATCCCCCTGCTCACCGCCACGACGGTCACCGAACTCCTCGGCCACGGCCGTCTGTCGGGGGTCCGGGTCCGCCACCGCGACGGCCGCGCGGCCGTCCTGCCCTGCGACACGGTGGTCTTCACCGGCGAGTACGTCGCCGAAGACGAACTCGCCCGGCGCGCCGCCCTCACCCTCGGCCCCGGACCGCACACCTCACCCCGCCGGCTCTTCGCCGCCGGGGGGGTGGTGCGTGCCGCTGAGAGC
>NZ_JBHYKH010000688.1:0-3851 GCF_042741275.1 Streptomyces sp. NPDC058964 | reverse complement strand
GGGTTTTTCCCCTGTGAGCTCAGGGGCTATCCCTCGGGGGTCAATATCCTGTGATTTTGGCGGGCCGGGCCCCGGTAACCCCCACGACTGTAGCAGCGGAAGCGTGCGTGGCGCACGCTATTCTTGCGGTGTGGAGAACGAAGTAGGACATGAGATCGCGGACGCGCTGGCCGTCCTGCTCAGGCGCACGACGCGCACCCAGTTGCACAAGCAGCTCACCGACGGCATGGGTGACGCGGTCGACGAACTGACATACCCGGTACTCAGCGCACTGGCCCGGACCGGGCCACGCAGCGCGGCCGACCTGGCCGCCGACGCCGGCATCGATCGCTCCGGAGTGACCCGACGCGCCTCCCGCCTGGAGGCGGCCGGACTCGTCCGCCGCGAGCCAGACCCCACCGACCGGCGCGCCCACCTGCTCGTTCTCACCGAACAGGGCCACAGCACGGTGACAGAGCTGCGCGCCCGGCTCGCCGCCCACATCATGACGGGCCTGTCCTCATGGCCGCCGGGCGAAGCCGAGATGTTCGCCCGCCACCTGCGCAGATTCACCGCCGACGGCCCGTTCTCGTAGCAGAGCCCCCGCGAAACGCCGCCGAGTCACCGGAGCGGGAGCAGGAGCACTAGAGCAGGCGGAGCACGCCCACGACCTTGCCGAGAATCTGCACCTCGTCGCCGGGAATCGGGGCGTAGGAGGGATTGCGCGGCATGAGCCACACCTGCCCGTCCTGACGGCGCAGCACCTTGACCGTGGCCTCGTCCTCGATGAGTGCGGCGACGATGTCTCCGTGGTCGGCGCTGTCCTGACGCCGAACGGTCACGATGTCGCCGTCGCAGATGGCCGCGTCGATCATGCTGTCGCCACTCACGGTCAGGGCGAACAGGTCGCCCTCCCCCACGACCTGGCGGGGCAGGGCATAGACGTCTTCCACCATCTCGTCGGCGAGCAGCGGCGCGCCGGCGGCGATCCGTCCCACGAGCGGGACCTCGACCGGCGCCGAACCCTTGCCGCCGAGGTCGGGTGCCCACGAGGGTCGTACCCGGTACGCCCGGGGCCGGTGCGGATCACGGTAGAGGACGCCCTTGCGCTCCAGCGTCATCAGCTGGTGGGCGACCGAGGAGGTGCTGGCGAGCTCCACGGCCGCGCCGATCTCCCGCATCGAGGGCGGGTAGCCCTGCCGGTCCACCGTGGCCGTGATGTAGCGGACGATCGCCTCCTGGCGGCTCGTCAGCTCTCCCTCAGCAGTGCGCGGGCCTGGTGGACGGCCCCGTCGGGCGGGCTCGTTCTTCTCCATCCGGGGCGCCTCCGTACAAGATCTCGCAGAACGCGACCTTAACCCGCCACACCCAATAAATGGAACACTGATTCGACATCCAGGCTGGTGGGCGTACGCGTTCTCCGGCAGAGGCCGGACGACGGCAGCCGTCCTTCCCGGGACCGCGAAGCACCGACTCGTCCAGCGTGATCCCAAGGCACACCCCCCAACCCCTCACGCCCCCTCGTACCCTGTTCCCGTGCCCGCCTCCCCCCTGCATCGCGTCGCCGTCCTCGTGCTCGACGGCGCGAAGCCCCTCGACGTCGGCATACCCGCCCAGGTGTTCACGACCCGCGCGAGCATGCCGTACGAGGTACGGGTGTCGGGGGCGGCACCCGGTCTGGTGACCGGTGGCGACGGACTGTCGTACTGCGTCGCCCACGGCCTCGACGCGCTCGCGTGGGCCGACATCGTGTTCATTCCCGGCTACCGGTTCCCGGACCGCGACGACCCGCCGCGGGCCGTGGTCGACGCGCTGATCGCCGCCCATGACCGCGGCGCGCGGCTCGCCGCCATCTCGACGGGCGCCTTCGCACTGGCCGCCACGGGCCTGCTCGACGGCAAGCGCGCCACGACGCACTGGCACTACGCGCGGGCGCTCGCCGCGAAACACCCGCTCGTCCGCGTCGACGAGAACGTGCTGTTCGTCGACGAGGGCAGCGTACTGACGTCGGCCGGGGCCGCCTCGGGCATCGACCTGTGCCTGCACATTCTCCGGGGCGACCTCGGGGTGGCCGCGTCGAACCACGCGGCCCGCCGGCTCGTCGCGGCGCCCTACCGGAGCGGCGGCCAGGCGCAGTACGTGCCGCGCAGCGTGCCCGAGCCGCTCGGCGAGCGGTTCGCCGCCACCCGCGAGTGGGCGCTGCACCGACTGGGCGAGGCCCTCAGTCTCGAGGTGCTCGCGCGGCACGCGGCGGTGTCGCCGCGCACCTTCTCGCGGCGCTTCGCCGAGGACACGGGGTACACCCCGATGCAGTGGGTCATGCGTGCCCGTATCGACACGGCGCGGGAACTGCTCGAGCGCTCGGAACGGAGCGTCGAGCAGATCGCCGCCGACGTCGGTCTCGGAACGGGCGCGAACATGCGACTGCACTTCCAGCGCATCCTCGGCACCACGCCGACCGAGTACCGGCGCACCTTCGCCAAGGGCGAGTAGCGCCACCGCGTGGCGCGATCCTTTTGAACCATGGCGATCGCGCCGCTGTCACCGGGCGGTGCCGGACGCGAATCTGGTGGCGAACCGAAGGGACACCACTCATGACTCGCATCGCCATCAACGGATTCGGCCGCATCGGACGCAATGTGCTGCGTGCCCTGCTCGAACGTGACAGCGCCCTCGAGGTCGTGGCCGTCAACGACCTCACGGAGCCCGCCACCCTCGCGCGGCTGCTCGCGTTCGACTCGACGGCCGGCCGGCTGGGCCGCCCGGTCACCGCCGACGGGGACACCCTCGTCGTCGACGGCCGTCGCATCAAGGTGCTCGCCGAGCGCGAGCCGGCACAGCTGCCGTGGGCCGAACTCGGCGTGGAGATCGTGCTCGAGGCGACGGGGCGCTTCACGTCGGCCAAGGCCGCGCGCGCCCACCTCGACGCGGGTGCGAAGAAGGTGCTCGTCAGTGCGCCGTCGGACGGCGCCGACGTCACCCTCGCGTTCGGGGTGAACACCGACGCGTACGACCCGGACCTGCACACGATCGTCTCGAATGCCTCGTGCACGACCAACGCGCTCGCGCCGCTGGCCTCCGTCCTCGACGACCTCGCCGGTATCGAGCACGGCTTCATGACCACGGTGCACGCCTACACGCAGGAGCAGAACCTCCAGGACGGTCCGCACCGCGACGCCCGCCGTGCGCGTGCCGCCGGGGTCAACATCGTGCCGACCACGACGGGTGCCGCCAAGGCGATCGGGCTCGTCCTGCCGAACCTCGACGGCAGGCTGTCGGGCGACTCGATCCGCGTGCCGGTTCCCGTGGGGTCGATCGTCGAGCTCAACACGACCGTCGCCCGCGACGTGACGCGCGACGAGGTGCTGGCCGCGTACCGCGCGGCGGCGGAAGGGCCGCTCGCCGGAGTCCTGGAGTACTCGGACGACCCGCTCGTGTCGTCCGACATCACGGGTAATCCGGCCTCGTCCATCTTCGACTCGGCCCTCACCCGCGTCGACGGCCGCCACGTCAAGGTGGTCGCCTGGTACGACAACGAGTGGGGCTTCTCGAACCGCGTGATCGACACCCTGGAACTGCTCGCCACACGCTGAACGGGAAGCCGGTTCGGCATCGCCGGGGCCCTCAGGTCACAATGGGGGGATGAGCAATTCCAAGGTTTACTTCGACATCGACATCAACGGCCAGGATGCGGGCCGCATCGTCTTCGAGCTCTTCGAGGACGTCACCCCCAAGACCGCCAGGAACTTCATCGAGCTGGCCACCGGCGAGCACGGCTTCGGCTACGCGGGTTCCCCGTTCCACCGCGTGATCCCGCAGTTCATGCTCCAGGGCGGTGACTTCACCGAGGGCAACGGCACCGGGGGCAAGAG
>NZ_JBHYKH010000687.1:0-3853 GCF_042741275.1 Streptomyces sp. NPDC058964 | reverse complement strand
GCGCCGCCCCGGAGCTGGAGCGGTGGCTCGAATCGCT
This sequence comes from Streptomyces sp. NPDC058964, assembly GCF_042741275.1. Lineage (NCBI taxonomy): Bacteria > Bacillati > Actinomycetota > Actinomycetes > Kitasatosporales > Streptomycetaceae > Streptomyces > Streptomyces sp. NPDC058964. The sequence continues at coordinate 3,816 of NZ_JBHYKH010000687.1, read as the reverse complement.
GTGACGAAATGCGTTAAAACTTGAGGGGCGTCCGGGCGGACGCCCCTCATGTGTTGCCGCCTGCCGGCCGGCAACTGATTGCCAATCAAACAGTCCTGTGGGCCCGCATAGGCTGCCGCGGCGGCGAGTATCGTTCGTGACCGGAGGCCCAGTATGAGCGACCGTCTGCGGTGGCTCGGAGAGCACTGCTACGAGCCGCCCATGAGCGGCCCGGGGATGCGGGACGGCGTATCACTGACAGCGGTGCACGCTCTCCCCAAGACCGAAAGCGCCTCGGCCAACGCTGCCCCGAGAGCTCAACTGCCCTTTTTGCATGAGCCCTTGACGCTTGATCAGCTCAACGAGCGTGGGCCCGGGGATGTACACGATGGCCAGCCAGGGCGCCTCCGCGTCGGGATCGGCGTCCACGGACAGGAGCCGTGTGGAAACCGCCGACTCTGCGGGCGGCCTCGACCTCTGCGCGCAACCGTTCACGGAAGTGCGGGTCGGCCGCCAGTTCACGGCGGGGCACCTTGACCGCGACGGCCCGACCGCCCCGTGACCGGGCGAGGTAGACCGTCCCCATGCCGCCCGCGCCCAGCTCTCGCTCGCCAGCGTAGACACCGATCCGCCGTGGCAGGTCCGCGCCGGTCTCCATCGCCTGCACGCCTCACCCTGCGCACGGTCACCCGTACATCACGCCGCCCGGTGCACCCCGGCCGATCTCCGGTCCCGCGTGTCCGTCCAGCAGCGTAGACGAAGACACCGCCCGGCAGTCCGGGAAGCCGGGGTCAGCCGCCGCGCCGCACCCGGGCCGCCTCGCGGGCCTCCGCGAGCTTGCGGGCCTCGCTGCTCTTGCGGGACGGCCTGCCAGCGGAGCCGCCTCTCGCGTCCTTGGTGCTGCCCAGGCCACGGAACGGGGCGTTGTGGTTCTTGGGGCGCGGTACGGTCGGCCCGCCGTCGAGAGGCTTTCCGGAGGGGGCCTTGGCGCCGGTGATCCGGCTCAGCTCCGCCTCGCCGGACCGCACTTTGGTGACCTTGGGGACGACGTCGGCGTCCGCCATGATCTCGCTTGTCTCGCGGCGCTGGCCCGATAGGACGAGCGTCACAACGGTGCCGGAACGGCCGGCCCGGGCCGTGCGGCCAGCGCGGTGCAGATAGTCCTTCGGGTCAGTGGCCGGGTCGACATTGACCACGAGGTCGAGGTCGTCGACGTGCAGGCCACGTGCGGCGACATTTGTCGCTACCAGCGAGGTGACCTGCCCGTTCTTGAACTGGGCCAGGGTCCGGGTGCGCTGCGGCTGGGACTTCCCGCTGTGCAGAGCGGCGGCGGCCACGCCGCTGGCCCGCAGATGCCGCGTGAGCTGGTCGACGCCGTGCTTGGTGTCCAGGAACAGCAGGACGCGGCCGTCCCGGGCGGCGATCTCCGTGGTCACGGCGTACCGGTCCGGGCCGTGCACGACGAAGACGTGGTGCTCGATCGCGGAGACCGCACTGGACGAGGGGTCCACGGAGTGGACGGCGGGGGCCCGCAGGTAGCGGTGCACCAACTGGTCGACGTCGCGGTCGAGGGTGGCGGAAAACAACATCCGCTGCCCGTCGGGACGCACCTGGTCCAGGATCTCGGTGACCTGCGGCAGGAACCCCATGTCACACATCTGGTCGGCCTCGTCCAGGACCGCGATGCCCACCCGTCGCAGTCGGCAGCCCTTGCGCTCGATGAGGTCGTGCAGCCGACCGGGCGTAGCGACGACGATCTCGGCGCCGTCCCGCAGCACGGCGGCCTGCCGACCGATGGACACTCCGCCCACCACGGTCGCGAGCCGCAGCCGCAGCGCCTCCGCGTACGGGGTGAGCGCCTCACCGACCTGCTGCGCCAGCTCCCTGGTGGGCACCAGAACGAGTGCAAGCGGCTCCTTGGGCTGCGCGCGCTGCCCGGCCGTCCGGGCGAGCATGCCCAGGCCGAAGGCGAGCGTCTTGCCGGATCCGGTGCGGCCCCGGCCCAGAACGTCCCGTCCCGCGAGCGCGTTGGGCAGTGCCGCCGCCTGGATGGGGAAGGGCACCGTCACACCGTGCTCGCCGAGCGTCCGCAGGATCTCGGCCGGCAGCCCCAGCTCCGCGAAGGACGCCGCCGGGGGCAGTGCCGCAATGGCGCCCGACGCCTCGGGCGCCTGGTCCTGCTGCCGGGCACCGGCACGTGCTGATTCGCTCACAGAAAGCCTTCCTCCGATGGGACCGTACCGAGGAAGGTGCGGCGGGGACGCGGCCACCGGTCAGGGACACCGAACCGGGCACCGACACAGCGACGCTGCAAAAGCTCAACGCTAGCACGGGGCACACCGCCCGGGCTTCCCATGGCCGCGCCGCTCAGCCGCGGAACGACAGCCGGACCTGCCTGTGCGGCTTGTCTCGACGCCGGCGCTCGTAGCCCGTCCGGTCCTCGGCCCGGACGGGAAGCTGGGCCAGGGCGTCGCGGACCGGCAAGGTCACGGTCCCACCGGGCTCGGCAGCCGGGGCGGCGTGCGCGGCCGTCGGGATGAGCAGGGCAGTAGTTGTCCGATGGTCATCCGGCCACGCCGCCGCTCAGTGCCCGTCAGAGCAGTGCTGCCGGCCAGCAAAGCACAGGCAGCTAGGCGAGGCTGACGGCAGGTTCGTAGGCGTGCCCACGCGAACACGCCTACGAATCAGAAGTTCCGCGGCTCGTCACGGGCAGCGCGGCGCCCGGCTGATCCGGATCAAGATCTGGACGCTCGCGAAAACTGGGCCGACCAGGGGCGGCGGTGTCGTACGGCCCCTCGCCCAAGACGCCCTCGTTGTCAGTGCCACCCCGCATAGTTCAGGCATGTTCGACGGACTTAATGACATCGACTGGGCGTCGATGGAGCACGCGTACGGCTCGGCCGAGGAGGTGCCGGCGCTGCTGTGGGCGCTGCGCTCCCCGGATGCCGAGGAACGCCACAAGGCCCTCAACCGCTTCTACGGGGCGGTCCATCATCAAGGCAGCGTGTACCCGCCCACGGCAGCCAGCCTGCCCTTTCTGTTCGAGCTGGCCGCCGACAGCGCCACGCCCGACCGGGCCGCCGTCGTCGCGCTGATGGTCAGCATCGGCCGGGAGTCCCTCGACCGGGGCTTCGAGGACGACGGCACCGAGATCGAGTACTACCCCCCGACGGGCTGCGCGCAGGCCGTCGCCTTCCTGCGCGAGCGGGGTACGGAGTTCGCCGAACTCGCCCGTGACGCCGACCCGGATGTGCGCCTGGCCGCGATGCCCGGGCTCGGGCTCTTCCTCGACGACGCCGACCGGGTCGCCGCGGTGCTGCGCGAGCAGCTGGCCGCCGAGCGCGGCATCGCGGCGCGGCTGCGGATCGTGGAGGCGGCGGCCACCCTGTCACTGCGCCTGCCCGCGGCCTCGCAACAGGTGATGGACTGGCTCGCCGGGCTCGCCGCCGACCCGGCCCACGGCCCGGCGACCCGGCTCGCGGCCGTGGTCCAGCGGGCCCGCTGCGCCCCGGACGAGATCGGCGACGACGTCGTACCGGCCGCCGTCGGCCTGCTGCGTGAGACCGCACGCGCCATACCCGTGCAGCGGATCGCACCGGCTCCGAGCCGACCGGCGGCCCCCACGGACGGAGTCGCGCCCCAGATCGTCGCCGCCTTCGAGGATCTCGACCGGCACACGCGCGTGTACGCACCGACCACGGCCCTGCTGCGTACGTTCCACGAAGCGCTGGGGGCTCGGGTGCCCGAGCGCACCGCGATGCTGGCCGAGCAGCTGAGCAGTCCCGACCCCGGCTCGCGTCTGGACGCGGTCCGTATGAGCGGGGAGCTGATGCGGGC
>NZ_JBHYKH010000686.1:2205-3874 GCF_042741275.1 Streptomyces sp. NPDC058964 | reverse complement strand
GTGTGTGTGCGGGGGGGGGCGCGGGCGGGTGTGTGTGTTTATTTGCCCCAGTGTGTCGCGGGGGGGCCGCGCCAGCTAATCTTGAAGGGGTTGGGGGGGGCGTGCCGCCCGAACCTGATCATCGCTGACGAGCCCACCACGGCGCTGGACGTGATGGTGCAGGCCCAGATCCTGGACCTGCTGTCGGACCTGGTGCGCGACGAGGGCATCGGCGTCATCATGATCAGCCACGATCTGTCCGTCCTCGGCCAGATGTGCGACCGGCTGGCGGTGATGTACGCCGGCGAGCTGGTGGAGTCCGGCCCCTCCCAGCAACTCCTGGACGACCCGAAGCACCCCTACACCCGGGCGCTGTCCCGTGCCTTCCCCACCATCGGCGACCCGGCCTCCCGCATGGCGCCGGCCGGCCTGCCCGGCGACCCGCCCGACCCGGCCGCGCTGGGCACGGGCTGCCCCTTCGCGGCCCGCTGCCCCGACCTGCACGAGGTCTGCGACAGCACCCCCGTCGAGCTGTGGCCGACCGGTACCGGACGGCAGTCGGCGTGCCTGCGGGTGCTGCCCGCCTTCCCGAACCTCTCCACGGCCCCGCCCGTGCCCGAACCGTCCGCGGAAGGAGCCCGCTCATGACCGTCACCACCACGGGCACGGTCACCGGACCCGACACAGCCACGGCGCCCGCGTTGGAAGTCCGCGACCTGCACATCACCTATCCACCCCGGGCAGGCCGCGGCCCCGCCCACGCGGTGGACGGCGTCGACCTCCAACTGGGCCGCGGCGAGATCCTCGCCCTGATCGGCGAGTCCGGCTGCGGCAAGTCCACCCTGGCACGCGCCCTGACCGGGCTGGTCAAGCCCACATCGGGCGAGGTGCTGTGCGACGGCGTACCGCTGCGCTACACGAGCGCCGCGCTGAAGGCGCACCGCCGCAAGGTCCAGTTCGTCCTGCAGGACCCCGGCGGCGCCCTGAACCCGCGGCAGAACGTGTTCGACGCGGTCGCCGAGGGTCCGCGGCTGCACCGAATGAAGGACGGCCTCGAACAGCGCGTGCACGTCGCCCTGTCCAAGGCGGGGTTGCGCCCTCCGGAGCAGTTCCTGTCGCGCTTCCCGCACGAGATGTCCGGCGGGCAGCAGCAGCGCGTGGTGATCGCGGGCGCGCTGGCGCTGGAGCCCTCGGTGATCGTGGCCGACGAACCGGTGGCCTCGCTGGACGCCTCCGTGCGCGGCGAGATCCTCAAGCTCGTCCTCGACCTGCGCCGCGACCTCGGCCTGTCCTCCCTGGTGGTGAGTCACGACCTGGGCCTGGCCTGGAACATCGCCGACCGGGTGGCGGTGATGTACCTGGGCCGGATCGTCGAGGTGGGCACCGTGGAGGAGGTCCTGCTCACGCCTAAGCACCCGTACACCAAGGCGCTGCTGTCGGTGGTGTCCGCGCAGGGCGGGCGCGGTGAGCGGCGGCCCCAGCTGCTCCAGGGCGAGCCGCCGGACCCGACGGACGTGCCCGAGGGCTGCCGGTTCCATCCGCGCTGCCCGGTGTGGGCCGGCCTCGACACGGCGGGCCGCGCGGAGACGGGCTGCGACCGGCGGACACTGCCGATCCTGCCGGCGCCGGCGTCGACCCGCCGCCCGGCCCCCAGTCACCACCCCAGCCCGAACTGCACCCCCCCCCCCCA
>NZ_JBHYKH010000686.1:0-2195 GCF_042741275.1 Streptomyces sp. NPDC058964 | reverse complement strand
GCCCCGCCGCGGGCCCGAGTGACCCCGCGCGAGACTGGGGCACCGGCCGCGCCCCCCCCGGGGGCCGCGGCCGGTACCCGGCCGGCTCCGCCGCTGGTCGTACGTGACGTGGACGGCCCGCTGGAGATGGCCGACTGCGTCGCGCTGTACGAGCGGGTCATGGGCCTGCGCCCCGGCGACGGCAGCCTCAACCCGCGCCTGCTGACCGCCCTGCAGGACAACAGCGGCCTGGTCGTCGGCGCCTATCTCGGCGAGGCGCTGGTGGGATTCACCTACAGCTTCCTCGCCCGCGACCGGGGCGCCGACGGGCAGGGCCCGCGCCTGTACCAGTACTCGCAGCTGGCCGTGGTGGCGCACGAACGCCAGGGCCTCGGCATCGGACGGCTGCTCAAGCTCGGCCAGCGCGATCGCTGCATCGCGGAGGGGACGACACTGATCCGCTGGGCGTACGACCCGATGCAGACCCGCAACGCCCACTTCAACCTGGACGTGCTCGGCGCGGTGGTGGACGCGTTCAAGCCCGCGATGTACGGCGCCTCGGGCTTCGGCGCCGCCACCGGCGAGTCCACCGACCGCTTCATCGTCTCCTGGCACCTGGACGCCCCGGCGCGGCCCGCCGCGCCCGCTCCCGGTCCGCCCCCGGGCGGCTGGAGCGTCGGCCAGGTGTACGACGACGGCGACGACCGGATCGTGGTCCTGCCCGACGACTGGCACCGGCTGCGCACCGAGGCCGGCCCGGAGCACGCCGCCCGGCTGCGCGGCCGCCTCACGCCCACCTTCGCCCGGCTGCTCGCCGACCGCACGGCCGTCTCCTGCGTACGACTGCCGGGCGGGCTCGCCGCGTACCGCTTCATCCCCCGTGCCGCCGCACCCGGCACGACCCCACGCCCCTGACCGGGGCCCCGCACGGTAGGACGACCCCGCATGACCGTCACCCTTGCCGAGATCGAGCTGGCGCTGGTCCGGCTCGATCTCGTCCACTCCTTCGAGACCAGTTCGCACCGCAAGTCGTACCTGGAGCACATCGTCGTCCGCGCGACCGCCGAGGACGGCAGCGTCGGCTGGGGCGAGTGCGCCTCACCGACCGACCCGTACTACTGCGGCGAGTCCACCTGGAGCTCCTGGCAGGTGCTCGGCGAGTACCTCGCCCCGATGCTGCTCGGCCGGCCCTGGGACCACCCCGAGGACGCGGCCCTGCTCACCGCCAAGGTGAGCGGCAACCACTTCGCCCGCGCCGGCCTCGACATGGCCTGCTGGGACCTGTACGGGCAGCGGCGCGACAAGCCCCTCGCCGACCTGCTCGGCGCCGGCGCCGACGCGGTGCCCGCCGGGGTCAGCCTCGGCATCGAGCCGACGATCGACGCGCTGCTCGCGCAGGTCTCCCGGCACACCGCCGACGGCTACCGCCGCATCAAGCTGAAGATCCGCCCCGGTTGGGACCTCGAACCGGTCCGCGCCGTCCAGGACGCCTTCCCCGGCGTCGCCCTCCAGGTGGACGCCAACACCGCCTATCGGCCCGAACAGGAGGCCGTACTGGCGGAGTTGGACGGCCGCGGCCTGCTGATGATCGAGCAGCCGTACGCCGCCTCCGACCTGCTCTCTCACGCCCGGCTCGCCGCCCGTCTGGACACCCCGGTGTGCCTGGACGAGTCGGTCACCACCCCGGACGTGCTGCGCACCGCGCTGCACCTGGGCGCGGCCGACGTCGTCAACATCAAGGTGTCCCGGCTCGGCGGGCTCGGCCCCTCCAAGACGGTTCACGACCTGTGTCTGGACGCCGGGGTGCCGGTGTGGTGCGGCGGGATGCACGAGTTCGGCATCGGCCGGGCGGCCAACCTGGCCCTCGCCGGGCTGCCCGGCTTCGCTCTGCCCTCGGACGTCTCCGGCTCCGACAAGTACTACCGGCGAGACATCGTCACGCCGCCCATCCGCGCTGTGGACGGCATGGTCGCCGTGCCCCGCTCCCGGCCCGGCATCGGCCTCGACGTGGACCTCGGCCAACTGCGCCGGCACACCATGCGCACCTGGACCATCCGCCCCCGCGCCCATCTCACCACCCCGGAGGGGAAAGCAGCATGAAGGTCCTGATCTCCGCCGACATGGAGGGCGTCACCGGCGTCACCTTCCCCGACGACTGCGAACCCGGCCACGCCCGCTGGGAGCACAACCGCCAGTTCCTCACCGCCGACGTCAAC
>NZ_JBHYKH010000685.1:0-3895 GCF_042741275.1 Streptomyces sp. NPDC058964 | reverse complement strand
CGCCTGGTTGAAGGCGAGGTCGCGGCGGAGCGGCAGCTCCTCGTTGTCGTACTCCTTCACCAGCCGGTCGAGGATGTCGTCGACGGCGTCCTCGATGCGCTCGGACGGCTCGAACTCCCGCTCGAGGATGGCCTTGTACTTCTCCAGCAGGGTCCGCTGCCCGCGGGCGGCGGAGAGCACACCGTCGAGGGTGACCCACTGCGGGGAGACGGCGGCCAGCCGCGGGAACTCGTCCGGGGCGGAGGGTACGCGCAGCGTGTCGATCTCGTCGCGCCAGCGCTTGACCTGCCGGTCCTGCGTGTCGGCGCGGTCCATCAACTGGCCCCGCCACTCGGCGAGGGTGCGGTCCAGCAGGTCGCGGCCGACCAGGCCGAAGGCGCCCTGCGCGATGGCCTCCAGGATGACGGCGAACTCCCGGCCGAGGGCGGCCGGGTCCTGGGCGAGGAGATAGTGCCGCAGCCAGCGCACCGCCGACTCCGAGCGGCCCTGGCGGCGCAGGACGAGCGCGAAGAACAGCGAGGTGCGGTCGGGCGAGCGGCGGAACGCCTCGTCGACGGCGCGCTCGCACAGCGTCCGGTCGTCGGCCGACCAAGAGGCGAGCGCGACCAGGGCCGGTGCCAGCCAGTAGCGGGGCGTCTGGATCATCAGCTGGTCGCTGACCATCCGGACGTTCTCCTCGGAGACCAGGCCGACGTCGAAGGCCTGGAGCATGCCGACCGCGGTGCGCCGGACCGTCTTGTGGTGGCCGAACTCGTGGTCGATCTTGTCCTCGATGACGCCGATACGGGTCTCGGCGCGCTGCACGTTCGCCGTGGACTCGGCCTGCTTCACGAAGGCCAGGAACTCGTCGCGCAGCTGCTGGAGCTCCGTACGTGTCTGCTGCTGGCCGGACTCGACCGCGGAGACCTGGCCGGACACCGAACCGACCTGTTCGCTGAGCCTGATGACGAGGTTGCTGACTTCCTGCACCTTGCGGTGCAGGGCGAGGTCGACCTCGGACATGCGGGAACTCCGTTCGCGTGCTGCGGCTGCTGGGGTGGGTGCCGGCGGGGACCGCCGGGGTTGCTCAGGGCCGTACGACCGTGCCGTCCTCCAGGACGGGCAGGATCAGGCCGTCGGCGTGGACCTCGACGTACGCGTAACCGCCGGAGCGGGCGAGCATCCGGGCCGCCGAGAACGGCTCCGGCATCTGCTCGGCCGGGGCGAAGTGCCGCACGATGACGTGGAAGAGGCTGAGCTGGTGGTCGACGTACGGCGGACCCAGGTGGCAGCGGGCGACGAAGCCGAGCGGCACGGAGCCGTAGGACGTCGTGTACTGCTCGCGGACCCACTCGGCGAGCGACCGGCAGGCCTGGTCGTCGAGCCCCGCGTCCAGCCGGCGCACGGCGTCGAGCAGCTGCCCGGAGCGCGGCTGGTGGAGTTCCCGGCGCGCGAGGCCGGGCGCCGGGCCTCCGGGCGCGGCCGCGGTCCGCGGTCCCAGCAGTCCCCGGCCTGTCAGCTCCTGGGCGTCGGGGCGCACGATGCGCCGCGGGCCTTCGGTGTACCCCATGTGTCCCCCGAGAGTCATGGGTTGCGTTACCAATAGCAAAAGGTTAGTGACGTGACGTCAATAGTGCGAGCTCAAACACGAATTGGCAGACTCGGACCCATGGAGAGGATCAAGGCGCTTCTGGTCGGGGTCGACGACTATCCGGATTCCGTGGCGACACCGCTGGGCGGTTGCGCCAACGACGTCGTCGCCGCGCAAGGGCTGTTGACCGATCTGGCGGGTGAACGGGCCGACGTCATGGTCCTGCTGGACGAGGGGGCGACCGTCGACGCGGTGACGGACGCCGTTGTGCGGCACCTGGGCGCGGCGGGTGCCGGGGACACCGCGCTGCTGTGGTTCTCCGGGCACGGCACCCAGCAGGAGGCCACCGGCGACGACCTGCTGATCGAGGCGACCGGGCTGAACCAGGCCCTGGTCTGCGTGGACGGCCCGCTGCTCGACAAACGGCTGGGCGCACTGCTCGACACCGTCGCCGCCGGCGGCGCGCAGGTCGTGGCGGTGCTGGACTGCTGCCACTCCGGCGGCGCGACCCGGAAGGACGAGTGGACGCCGCGGTACGCGCCGCCCTCGCCCGCCTGGGATCTGTCGGCGGCGGACGACCCGGTCCCCCGTGCGGTGCCGCGGCACGTGCTGCTGGCCGCGAGCCGGCTGAACCAGCAGTCGTACGAAGGCTGGTTCGACGGACTGCGGCAGGGCGCGTTCACGCGTGCTCTCGTCGACGCGGCCCGCGCGGCCGGACCCGGGGCGACCTGCCGTGAGCTGCTGGCGGCGGCGGCCGCGCGCGTGCGGCGGTCCGGGAGCCTGCAGCGGCCCGTGCTGTACCCGGACCTGCCGGGCGGCGCGGCGGACCGGGCGTTCCTGCCGGGCGGGGCGCGCGAGGTCCCGAGCCCCCATCTGCTGACCTACGGGGCCGACGGCTGGGAGGTGGACTGCGGCGCAGCGCACGGACTGCGGGACGACGCCGCGGGGGCGCGGTCGACCGAGTTCGCGGTGGTGGAGGGCGAGCCCGGCCGTCCCGTCGTACGGGCGCGGGAGGTGCGGGTCGGCCGGACGCTGGTCACACCCGTGGGCTGGCTGCCGGAGCCCGGGCGGGCCTACCCCGTGACGCTGTCGGCCGTCGCCCTGCCCCCGGCGACGGTGTCGGTCGACGGGTCGCCCGAGGCGGTACGGGAATTGACGAGCGCGCTCGCCAGGGCAGCGCTGCTGCGCCGGGCCGAGGGTCCGGAGGGCGCCGGGGATCTGCACTTCCGGGTGCGGGTGCGCGACGGTGCGGCCTTGGTGCTGCGGCGTGACGGCACGGAGTTCACCGGGCCGCTGCCGTACGGCGGCGGGGCGGCGGACGCGCTGCGCGTCGTGGACTGCCTGGCGCACCTCACCCGCTGGCACCAACTGCGCGATCTGACCGCCCGGCCCTCGCCGCTCGACGGACTGGTGCGCCTGGAGATCACCGCCTGGGGCGCCGAGGAGCCACTGCGCCTCGACGCCGCCGGGGAGATCGTCTGCCCGTACACGGACGGGCAGGCGCCCTGGATCTCCGTGCGGCTGCGCAACACCTCCCCCGACCGGACGCTGTGGTGCCTGCTGCTGGACCTGACCGACAGCTACGCGTCCAACTCCATTCTCTATCCAGGACACTTCATCGGGCCGGGGCGCACGGGGTACGCCCTGGACGGCGAGCCCGTACGGCTGTCGCTGCCCCGGACGCGGCCGGTGGTGCCCGGCGCCGAGGGGCGGGACTGGCTCAAGCTGATCGTCGCGGAGGGCGAGTTGAGCACCCCGTCGTACCAGCTGCCCGCCTGGGATCCGTGGCTCCCCTCCGGATCCCGCGACCTGGAGCCCGCCATCAAGGGCGGACCGGCCCGCTGGACCGCCGTCACCGTGCCGCTGCGGACACTGGTGCCGGCCGGATCCGTCAGCGGCCCAGGTGCGTGAACCCGGCCCAGGCGCTCAGGTCGTGCGGGTCGATCCGGCGGGCGCGGTCGGCGAGCAGCGGCGGGAGTCCGGCGGGCGGTTCGCGGTCCGGGTTCAGCATCCACAGCTGGGCCCGGCGCAGCGCCTTCGCCGGGGGTTCTCCGTGCGTGCGCAGGAAGTGGTGGGTGAGGAACATCAGCACCGAGGTCGCCTCGTCGGGGACCGGCCACAGTGAGCCGACGACCGAGCGGGCCCCGGCGACGAGGAAGGCGGTGGCGAGGCTGTAGGCCTCGTTGTGCCCCCGGCCGGAGACATGACTGCGGCAGGCCGCCAGGAGAACGAGGTCCGGGCCGCCGCCCGCCTCGCGGTTCCTGTCCGCCGCGCCGGAGATCTCCTCCGCCGCCAACTGGCCGTCGCTGAGGGCGAGATAGGAGC
>NZ_JBHYKH010000684.1:2136-3904 GCF_042741275.1 Streptomyces sp. NPDC058964 | reverse complement strand
GTGGTCGCCCGGTCCGACGTGCGCAACCCCGCCCGCGGCTCGGAGGCCCTGGCCGACCTGGTCGTCGGCACCGCCCGCCAGGCGGTGGCCAACTCGGGGGTGGACCCGGCCGAGGTGGTGCACGGCGTGGTGGGCACGCCCGGTGTGTACGACGAGAAGCAGCGGCGGGTGCGGTACGCGATGCATCTGCCGGGGTGGGGCCGCGCCGGGCTGCTCGACCGGCTGCGCGAGGAACTGGGCGTACCGCTCGAGGTGCACAATGACGCCAACCTGGCCGCGCTGGGCGAGTACACGTACGGGGTCGGCGCGGGCAGCCGGCTGTTCGCCTACATCCTGATCGGCACCGGGCTCGGCATGGGGGTCGTCAGCGAGGGGCGGCTGTTCACGGGGGCGCACGGGCTCGCCGGAGAGATCGGGTTCCTGCCCTGGCCGGGGCGGCAGAAGCCGGAGCGGCTGGAGGACGCCGTGTCGGGGGTGGCCGTCGTCGAGGCGGCGCGCCGGTTCGGGATGAGCGGGCAGCTCACCGCCAAGGCCGTGTTCGACGCGGCCCGGCAGGGAAACGACGCCGCGGTCCGGGCGGTTCACCTGGAGGGCGAGCGGATCGCGCACACCGTGGCGGCCGCGGCGGCGGTGCTCGACCCGGATCTGGTGGTCCTGGGCGGCGGGGTCGGCCACAGCGTGGACCTGCTGCTGCGGCCGGTCCGCGAGCATCTGCGCACGCTCACCCCGCTCCGCCCGAAGATCGCGCCGAGCCGACTGGGTGAGGACGCGGTCCTCCTCGGCGCGGTGGCCACGGCCCTGGGCACGGCGCGCGAGATGGTGTTCGAGCGCAGGTCGGCCGGCTGAGGCCCGGTCACCACGGAGACCACGGTGCAATTCCCGCGGGGGCCACGGTGATTGACACGGCCTTCACGGCGCCCTAGCTTGAGGCAGGTTAGTAAAGTTTCCTAACTTTACGAGCCTGGAGACCCCCGTGTTCCCTCGCCCCGCCCCCCGTGCCCGTCTCGCCACGGCCGCCGTCGTCCTGGGCCTGATCGGTTCGCTGTCCGCCAGTGCCTGGGCCGGGACCCGGGATCCGGCCCGGACGCCCGGCCACGTCCCGGTCACCCGCGTGCCGTCCGCCGCCGGCACCGGCACACCGCTCTCCGGCTACGCGATCCAGTCGACGGCGGAGGTGGGCGACTCGGCGTCGGCCGTCTCCTCCCCCGGCTATCCGGCGACCGGCTGGTATCCGGCGGGTCCCCGCTCCACCGTCCTGGCGGCGCTGCTCGCCGACGGTGTCTACGCCGACCCGTTCTACTCCACCAACCAGCAGAAGATCCCCAAGGCCGACTTCCAGGTCCCGTGGTGGTACCGGTCCGACTTCAGGGTCGACGACACCTCCGAGCGCACCTATCTCGACTTCAGCGGGGTGATCTCGGCGGCCGACGTCTACGTCAACGGCCGCCAGGTCGCGAAGGCCTCGGACGTCACCGGCTCCTACACCCACCACGAACTCGACGTCACCTCACTGGTCCGGCCGGGCACGAACACGGTCGCCCTCCGGATCCGGCCGAACGTGCCCAACAAGAACCTGACCATGGGCTGGATCGACTGGCTCCAGCCGCCGCCCGACGAGAACATGGGCATCGTCCGTGACGTCCTGGTCCGCCGGGGCGGCCCGGTCGCGCTGCGGGACGCGCACGTGGTGACCCGGCTGGACGTGCCCTCGCTCGCGTCGGCGGACCTGACCGTGAAGGCCCGGGTCCGCACAGACTCCGACGCGCCC
>NZ_JBHYKH010000684.1:0-2126 GCF_042741275.1 Streptomyces sp. NPDC058964 | reverse complement strand
CGGGGGCCGGGGGGGGGGCGCGGGCGGGGGGGGGGCCGCCCGGGGGGTCCCCGGGGGGGTGGGCCCCCCGCCCGCGGCGGCGGCCGGGCCGGTGCCGCCCCGGCCCCCCCACGACTCCGACGCGCCCGTCACGGCCGAGATCTCCGGCAGCGTCGGCGGGACGTCTCTCACGAGGACGGTCCCGCTCGCCGCCCACGAGACGAAGACGGTCACCTTCACCCCGGCGGACGTCCCCGGCCTGCACCTCACCTCGCCCAGGGTGTGGTGGCCGGCGGACATGGGCGGACAGCCCCTGTACGACCTGGACCTCACCGCTTCCGTCTCCGGCACGCGGTCGGACACCGCGCACGAGACCTTCGGCATCCGCGACGTCCGGGCACCGCTGAACTCCGACGGCGCCCGCCAGTACCGGATCAACGGCCGCAAGCTGCTCATCAAGGGCGGCGGCTGGTCGCCCGACGAGTTCCTGCGCTGGGACCGCACCTATGTCGAGGACCGGCTGAAGTACGCCCTCGACCTGGGCCTGAACACCATCCGGCTGGAAGGCCACCTCGAGCCCGACGAGTTCTTCGCCCTCGCCGACCGCTACGGCGTTCTCACGCTGCCCGGCTGGGAGTGCTGCGACAAGTGGGAGGGCCAGGTCAACGGCACCGGCGAGTCCGGCGACCCGTGGACGGCCGCCGACTACCCGGTAGCCAAGGCGTCGATGGCCGCCGAGGCCGCCCGGCTCCGCGACCACCCCAGTGTCGTCTCGTTCCTGATCGGCAGCGACTTCGCCCCCAACGCGACGATCGAGAAGAACTACCTGGACGCCCTGAAAGCGGCCGACTGGCCGACGCCGGTGGTCGCGGCCGCCTCCGACAAGTCCTCACCACAGCTTGGCAGTTCGGGCATGAAGATGACGGGGCCCTACGACTGGATCCCGCCGAACTACTGGTACGCCAAGCGCGAGGGCGGCGCCATCGGCTTCAACTCCGAGACCAGCGCGGGCCCCGACATCCCCACCCTCGACACCCTGCGCCGGATGATGACGCCCGCCGAGCTGGACACACTCTGGAAGAACCCCGGCCTCAAGCAGTACCACCGCTCCCCTTCCCCGGTCTTCGGCACGCTGAAGATCTACGACAACGCCCTCGCCGGCCGGTACGGCTCCCCCACCGGCCTCACCGACTACGTACGCAAGGCGCAGCTCGCGCAGTACGAGAACGTGCGCGCCCAGTACGAGGCGTACGGGCGCAACGCGACGGACTCCTCGAAGCCGTCCACGGGGGTGATCTACTGGATGTTCAACAGCGGCTGGACGTCGCTGCACTGGCAGCTGATGGACCGCTACCTCGACCAGGGCGGAGCCTACTTCGGGGCGAAGAAGGCCAACGAACCGCTGCACATCCAGTACTCGTACGACAACCGCTCCGTCGTCGTGGTCAACAACCGGCACGCCTCCGCCGCCGGGCTCACCGCGCGGGCCACGCTCTTCAACCCGGACGGCACACAGAAGTACGACAAGGCCGTCGCCCGCGTGACGGTGGGCGGCGACGGCGCGCACGCCACCCCGCTCACGCTGCCCGCGTCGGTGAGCGGGCTGTCGACCACATATCTGGTCCGGCTGACCCTGACCGACGCCACCGGCAAGGAGGTGAGCCGGAACGTGTACTGGCTCTCCACCGAGGCGGACACGCTCGACTGGGCCAGGACCGACTGGTACTACACGCCGACGACGAGCTACGCCGACCTGAAGGGGCTCGGCTCGATGGCGCGGGTGCCGGTGTCGGCGGCGGCGTCGACGGTGTCGGCCGACGGTACGTCGACCACGACCGTGACCCTGCGCAACACCGGAAGCGGGAAGACCCCGTCGCTGCTCACGGACGTCCATCTCGTCGACGCGCAGGGGAAGCCGGTGCTTCCGGTGCGGTGGTCGGACAACGAGGTCAGCCTGTGGCCGGGCGAGTCGGTGACGCTGACCGCCACCTACCGCACGGCGGATCTGCGCGGATCCGCGCCGCGGGTGCGGGTGTCCGGCTGGAACACGGCCGAGCACACGGTCGCGGCCGGATGACCCCATTGGCCCCGCGGGGTCGTCCCGCCCGGCCCCGTGGGGTCACCCCACGGTCAGTGCCGGGTCGTCG
>NZ_JBHYKH010000683.1:0-3932 GCF_042741275.1 Streptomyces sp. NPDC058964 | reverse complement strand
CGGACGATGGCCTGCAGGACCGCCTCCAGGTCGCGCAGCGAGGACAGGTCGCCCGCGGTCTCGTACAGCGCGGCCAGTTCGTCCTCGCGACGCCGCCGCTCCTCCAACTGGTCCCGCACGTGCAGGGCATCCTCGACGAGTGCGCGCACCGGTCCCGCATCTCCGGCCGTACAGCCCTCCAGGAGGGCCCGGTACTCCTCGGGCTCGGCGCGGTCCCGCAAAAGGTGCAGGACACGGCGCGCGGTGTCGATCCCGGGAGTTGTCGGTGACAGATCGGTGTTCATGGTCCCTCTTGGGCGGCTCGGGGTGGACACCTTTCATACGGATGGCCCGCAGGCATGCGACCAGCGAGTTCCAGCCTAAGATGGCACGCGCTGCGCGGGACCGCCGTGGCCCTGCTGGGCGGTCGGACCAGGCGTGTGTCCGGCGGCTTGCGGTCCGCAGCGGCGCCGTAGCGCGTGCGCGAGTGCGCCCCAGATGCCGCGCCTGAGGACGAGGACGGCGACGGTGAACACCGCGCCGGTCACCGGGCCCGTCTGCTCGAATCCCACGGTCGGCAGCCAGTCCTCCAGGCGGACGACGGCGGTGGCGCCATCAGGTTGCCCCAGAGCGTACCGACGCCACCGAAGTCATCACCCCCCAACGGCACGCTGGACGCGCTACTGCCGATCGGCGCCCAGTCCGACGTCTACCCACCCCGGGCAGGGCCGTCCTGCACCGCTACTACCGGATCGAGGGCGGCACCCACGTCGACAGCCTCTACGGCGCCTACCCCGACCATCCACGGCCGGTCCTTCCCTGCCACCGGGCCGCCTTCACCGGCCATGACCAGCCTGGGTGCAGCATGACGAGGAGGCGCCGGCCAGCCGGACGATCCCCCGGCCGACGACCTCGTCAACACATGCTCCCTGGACTGACTCTCTGCCCTGTCCGCCGGGCGCCGGCAGCGGCAGTGTCCGGAAATCCCGGCGAAGGTCTCCAGAGCCTCTCGGCGCCGCCGGGCTACTCGGCGCCGCCCGCCGAAGAGACCCGCGGCCCATGTCTGTTCGGCGAGCCCCTGGAGCGCGGCCATGGTGCCGCGACGGGCCGGCCAGCCTGTCGGTGCTGCGTCTGCGTCTTGCCGGATCACCCCCGCCGCTTGGCGGGCCGGGACCATGCCGATGCCCGCGAAATGCGCCCGCTGCTCCATTGACGCGCTCCCGGTGTTCCGCGGATGCCTCAGGTACCCGCACCGTGTGCGGCGCTCCGACGGTAGATGGTGGCGGCAGCGCACGAATATGGGCATTCGCTGGGTCGTGCGCCGGCAGAGGTGTAGCAGATCTCCCTGGCGCACCTCGGCGGCAGCATCAAGGCGCCGAAGAACGAGCTGTACGCGGGTTGCGGCGTTGATCAGCCCGGCGCACACAGGTCTGGTGAAGCTGAAGTTGCCGGGTCCCGCCCGGCGCCACACCGGACGATGCCCACCGACTGGGTGAGGCGCACACACCAGGCTCACTTCGCTACCGCATTGGGGGGATGACTGTCTGTCGAGGCCTCGGGGAACCCGGCCCCGACAACGACCGCTGAGAGGCGGAGTACGCAATGGGACACGGCGGAAATGTCATCGAGGAACTGATGACCGCCCACCGAGAGGTCGAGGAGATGTTCGGCCGGATCGAGTCGATGCCCGATGGGGGACAGGAACTGTGTGATCTCGTGGACGAGGTCACCATCGAGCTGGTGCGGCACTCGGTCGCCGAGGAGCAGCACCTGTACCCGGCGGTCCGCGAACACGTTGAGGGCGGCGACCGGCTCGCGGACAGGGAACTCGCCGACCACGGCCGGGTCGAGAAGATCCTCAGACAACTGGAGAAGATCTCGGGGACGAGATGCGCAGGGCCAAGGCCATGGCTCCGACCCGGCCGCACCCCTCCGCCCCGGACACCCCGCCCGCGAACAAGATCCTCGCCCCGGGGGCCGGCGTGGTGGACCGGCCCGCGGCTCCGTCACCGGCCGCGGCAAATCCTGACCCCTCTGGGCAGCCGGGAACTCACGGCCACAGCAGCCGGCCCCGGATACCCGCCCGGTGCTCGACGCAAGGACGCTGGTCATGGCACGAGCGCAGCATCGCAGTTCCGCCGCAGCATCGCAGTTCCGCGCAGACACCCCGCCCGCGCTGGTCTCCGCCTGGACTGCCGTGCGCGTGCCCCTCACGTCCGGTGCGGGCGCAGTTGTAGTGGGCGAGGGTGGGAGGGTGGATGAACATCGAGTGGCAGTGCGTCCGCCAGACGAGTCGGGCGTGAGTCGAGTGCAGAATGGGCGGCCCTTGGCAGCGCGTACGGCCTACATGACCTGCTGGTGCGACTGGGACAGGCTGGGCTCGAACGTTTGGACGGGGTGGCCGTGGCCGAAGGCCCGCCGATGGAAATGGCGCGGCGGAGGGCCCGAAGTGTGCCCCTGGGTTCAGCGGCCCCAGCGCACTCTTCAGCTCCCACCAGGTCTCCTCGGAGTGGGCGTAGATGGTGCGCTTGGGCAGGGCCTTCCACACGGCGGACGGCGGACGGCTCCAACGATCAGCTGGCGACCCCGCTGCTCGCCCCTGGTCAGGCAATGCTTGTCTGATCATCCTCACAGGAGCGGCGTCGGGGCCGTTACAGGTGTGACCCCATACGTGACGGCGCGAATCGGCGGTGAAGGCCCGGTAGGGCAGCACGGAGGATCCGGTGGAGCACAGGCGGCGCGGCCTTCGCCGCGCATGGCAATGGCTCGGCGCCCACACGCTGCTCGACCGCGGTCGCGAGCTGGAGTTGTTGCACCGGGCGATGGGATTCGCCACGCTGGCCCTGGTGACGCTGGCGCCCCTGCTGATCGTGGTCGCAGCGGCCGATCCGCTGGTGCGGGGTGGATTCGCGTCATGGCTCGCCGACGGCATGGGGGTCTCCGGGCAGTCCGCGCGTGTGCTCACCGACATCGTCAGCCCCCCGCGCAACGTGATCGGCACCACTGGTGTTTGGAGCGGGATCCTGCTTGCCGTGTTCGGCGTGTCCTTCGCGGGAAGCGTGCAGAACGCCTACGAGCGGATCTGGCATCTCGCCCCCGGTCCGTGGCACCGCGTATGGCGGCAGGTGACATGGCTCGTCGTTCTGATTGCCTACCTGTACCAGGAGGTGCAGACCCGAAACGCGGTGCACGGAAATCTGCGGATCGGACTGTCCGCGCTGAGCGGAGTGCTGTTCTTCTGGTGGGGCCAGCGCTTCCTTCTCGGAGCGCAGGTCCGGTGGCGCACCCTGCTGCCGGGGGCGATCGCCACCATCACCGGCCTCGCCGGTCTGCGAGCTTTCTCCTACCTGGTCTTCACACCGCTCATCGTCACCAACGCGCTCAGTTACGGCACCGTCGGGATCGTGCTGGTGGTGGAATCGTGGCTCATCGGCGTCGGATTCGTGGTTTATGGAGGCGCGCTGTTCGGCCGCTGGTTCTGCGACCACCACTGGATGGCGGGCTCCGAGGGGCACCTGTCCCACCGGGCACGTCGTCGCCCCAGCTGACGGCCGCGCAGACGCCTCCTCCGACAGAAGCATGGCGGATGTTCTGCGTCCGCCGTCCGCGCAGCCCGTCCTGCCGGAGCTGCTGACGGAGTCGTACCGGTCACCTCGGGCGTCGGGTCAGGCCGACACCCCTTAGGGATTCGCTGCCGGTCCACTCCGCCACCGTCGAGGCGCGGAGGCACGGACAGGGTTCCGTGGGGTGCAGGGCTTGAACAGCAGCTAAGCGACTGCTTAGTATCCAGCCTGGGGCGGGAACAGCCTGCCCGTGCCGCCCCTCCCCCTCAGGAGTCCACCGTGATCTCACTGTTCTCCCTCTCCGGCAAGACCGCCCTGGTGACCGGCGGTTCCCGCGGCATCGGCCTGATGATCGCCCGGGGTCTGGTCGAAGCGGGAGCCACTGTCTCA
>NZ_JBHYKH010000682.1:0-3961 GCF_042741275.1 Streptomyces sp. NPDC058964 | reverse complement strand
GGCGCGGCTTGACCTCCGGCTCCTCCGTGGCCTGCGCCGGAATCCCGGCGGTCACCACGGCGGCGGTCTTGCGGGTCCGACGCGCGGGCTTCGCCTCGGCGGTGTCCACGGCCGTCTCGGCGGCGGCTGCCGTCTTGCGGGTGCGACGGGGCTTGGCCTCGGTGGCCTCGGCGGTGTCCACCGCGGTCTCGGCGGCGGCTGCCGTCTTGCGGGTGCGCCGGGGCGTGGCGAGGGCGGCCTCGGCGGTGTCCACCGCGGTCTCGGCGGCGGCTGCCGTCTTGCGGGTGCGGCGCGGCTTGGCCTCGGCGGTCTCCGTGGCTGCCTCGGTGGCGGCGGCGGTCTTCCGCGTGCGGCGCGGCTTGGCCTCGGTGGCCTCGGCGGTGTCCACGGCCGTCTCGGCGGCGGCTGCCGTCTTGCGGGCGCGGCGGGGCCTGGTCGCCGGGGCGGCCTCTGCGGTGCCCTCGGCCGTGGCGACCACGGTCTCGGCGGTCCCGGTCGGCTCCGCGGCCTTGCGCGTGCGGCGGCGCGGCTTGGCTTCCGGTGCCTCCGCGGGCGCCGGGGGAGCGGTGGCCACCGGCGTCTCGGGCTCGGCCACGACCTCGGCCGTGGTCTCGGCCTGCGTCACCGGCCGCTCCGCCGACTTGCGGGTACGGCGGCGGCGCGGCTTCTCCGGGGTCTCGACCGCGGCAGGACCTTCCGCCGTGGTCACAGCGGCCTCGGCGGCCTCGGTCACCACGGTCTCGGTTGCAGCCACGGGCCGCTGTTCCGCCGACGCCCCGCCGCGAGTGCGGCGGCGACGGCGCGGGGTGCGGGTGGACGTCGGCTCCTCGGCCGTGACGGCCTCGGCGGCCGGGGACGTCGAGTCGACGGGTGTCGTACCGGCCGTGGAGTCCACGGCCGCTCCGCCGCGCGTGCGGCGGCGACTACGCGGCGTACGCGCCGGACGCTCGCGCTCCGTGGAACGGGCCTCACCACGGCCCCCACGGCCGCGCGCACCGCGGCCGCCCGGCTCGCCCAGGTCCTCCACCTCCTCCGCGTCGAGCCCGGCACGGGTGCGCTCGGAACGCGGCAGGACACCCTTGATGCCCGCGGGGATGTTCAGGTCCTCGAAGAAGTGCGGCGACGTGGAGTACGTCTCCACCGGGTCGTTGAAGTCCAGCTCCAGCGCCTTGTTGATCAGCTGCCAGCGCGGGATGTCGTCCCAGTCGACGAACGTGACCGCCGTACCCTTCGCGCCCGCGCGGCCCGTACGGCCGACGCGGTGCAGGTACGTCTTCTCGTCCTCGGGCGACTGGTAGTTGATGACGTGGGTCACGCCCTCGACGTCGATGCCGCGGGCGGCGACGTCGGTGCAGACGAGGACGTCCACCTTGCCGTTGCGGAAGGCGCGCAGCGCCTGCTCACGGGCGCCCTGGCCCAGGTCGCCGTGGACCGCGCCGGAGGCGAAGCCGCGACGCTGGAGCTGCTCGGCGATGTCGGCGGCCGTGCGCTTGGTGCGGCAGAAGATCATCGCCAGGCCGCGGCCCTCGGCCTGCAGCAGACGGGCGATCATCTCCGGCTTGTCCATGGAGTGCGCGCGGTAGACGAACTGCTTGATGTTCGCGACGGTCGCGCCCTGGTCGTCCGGCGCGGTGGCGCGGATGTGGGTGGGCTGCGACATGTAGCGGCGCGCGAGACCGATGACCGCGCCCGGCATGGTCGCCGAGAACAGCATGGTCTGGCGCTTCGCCGGAAGCATGTTGACGATCTTCTCGACGTCGGGCAGGAAGCCCAGGTCGAGCATCTCGTCGGCCTCGTCGAGCACCAGGCACTTGACGTGGTTCAGGTTCAGCTTCTTCTGGCCCGCGAGGTCCAGGAGGCGGCCCGGGGTGCCGACGACCACGTCGACGCCCTTCTTGAGGGCCTCGACCTGAGGCTCGTAGGCCCGGCCGCCGTAGATCGCGGTGACGCGCACGTTGCGCACCTTGCCCGCGGTCAGCAGGTCGTTGGTGACCTGCGTGCACAGCTCGCGCGTGGGGACGACGACGAGCGCCTGCGGGGCGTCGGTGAGCGACTCGGGGCGGGCGCGGCCGGCCTCGATGTCGGCGGGAACGGTCACGCGCTCGAGGAGCGGAAGGCCGAAGCCCAGCGTCTTGCCGGTGCCGGTCTTGGCCTGGCCGATGACGTCGTTGCCCGCGAGGGCGACGGGGAGCGTCATCTCCTGGATGGGGAAGGGGTTGATGATGCCGACGGCTTCGAGGGCCTCGGCGGTCTCGGGAAGGATCCCGAGTTCTCGGAACGTCGTAGTCAGGGTGCTGCCTCTTCTGTGAGTCGCGGCGCGAGGCGAGCGCGGGGGTCTTGACGGACCGTGCCGGGGGACGTCGGCTGCCTTACGGTCAAACCACTCGGGCAAGCCGTATGGCACGGGACCACTGCCGACGCTCTAGCGCTCGTACCGCTGAGGGTGTCCCTCCGGTTGTCGTACGCACTGCGCGTACGGCCAGGAGGGCTGTCGGGTCGGAGCCGATCGGGCCACCGACCGGGCATCCTCATACGTGCGGCCTGTCGAGGTACGACGTCCATTTACGACCACGTACCAGCAGGCGCATTACCACCATACCCCGGAAACTCGCACACGTGATGGCCGAATTGGTCACGTACTCGTCGTCACACTGGTTGACCAGGGGCTTCCGAGGGGCGGCGGGCGGGCTATTGTGCGCTTCATGACGAGCTCTGACAAGCCTCACACCGCCCCCGAGGAAGCCTCGCCCGAGGCCACCGGAGTCGCCGCCCAGGACTGGGCGAAGGCCTCCACCGACCCGCAGTACCGCGCCGCGGTCGTGGATCTGCTCGGCGCACTCGCCTACGGGGAGCTTGCGGCGTTCGAGCGGCTCGCGGAGGACGCCAAGCTGGCGCCCACGCTGGCGGACAAGGCGGAGCTGGCCAAGATGGCCTCGGCCGAGTTCCACCACTTCGAGCAGCTGCGGGACAGGCTCACCGAGATCGGCGAGGAGCCCACCCAGGCCATGGAGCCCTTCGTCGCGGCCCTCGACGGCTTCCACAGGCAGACGGCGCCCTCGGACTGGCTGGAAGGCCTGGTCAAGGCGTACGTCGGTGACTCGATCGCCAGCGACTTCTACCGGGAGGTCGCGGCCCGTCTGGACTCGGACACGCGCGAACTCGTCCTGGCCGTCCTGGACGACACCGGACACGCCGGCTTCGCCGTCGAGAAGGTGCGCGCCGCGATCGACGCGGACCCGCGCGTGGGCGGCCGTCTCGCCCTGTGGGCGCGGCGTCTCATGGGTGAAGCGCTCTCGCAGTCGCAGCGTGTGGTCGCCGACCGTGACGCGCTGTCCACGATGCTCGTGGGCGGCGTCGCGGACGGCTTCGACCTCGCCGAGGTCGGCAGGATGTTCTCCCGTATCACCGAGGCCCACACGAAGCGGATGGCGGCGCTTGGGCTGGCGGCCTAGGGGTTACCGGCCCCTACGCCGGGGCTGATCGTCGGCGGAGTCTCCCGGCCGGTCGCAGCAGCAGCGACAGCGAGGCCGCGGAGACCACCGCCGCGCCGAGGAGGCTCAGCAGGAGCGGGCCGGGGCCCAGTGCGCTGTGTGTGACGAAGTCACCGAAGAGGGCGCCGGCGACGCCCGTGCAGAACACCAGCGGACGGGCGGGCAGCCGACGCGAGAAGCGGTGCACCGCGGTCCAGGCCAAAACGGCGCCGAGCAGCGTGGAGCCGAGAGCTTCCAGGATCATGACGCGGTCCCTCCCACATGGCCGACCCGCGCTTCGCGGTCGTAGCCCGTCATACCCGTGACCTGCGGAATGCAATCCTCCCCTGTGGGTGACTTGTGCTCCGCCCGTGGAGATCGTTCACACCGTTCCATGCGGAAGGGGGCCCCGGGGCCCCTGCGCCCCCCGCCCCCGCGCGACGCGCGGACACAAACGCCCCGAGACCCACCCAGCCGGGGCAGGCGGCCCG
>NZ_JBHYKH010000681.1:0-3965 GCF_042741275.1 Streptomyces sp. NPDC058964 | reverse complement strand
GAGTTGTCTTAACCGACGCGGCGGGCGTCCCCCCGGTGGGGCACGCCCAGGCACTCTGCCACCGGCGGGGGCGGGACTTCCGCCTGACGTCGGCGAGCGTCCCGGTACGTCGCGTCATCACGCTCGCCGGGCTCGCGGACCGGTTGCTCGCGGATGTGGATGGCCGTACGCGATCCGGCGGCGAACCCGTTGCGGGCGCGCGCCGTTGACGCGGCACGGCATCACATGTCCCCGCCTCGGTGGCAACACGCAACAGGTGCGGCGTACGGCCGACCCGATCGGCAGCCCTTCGAGGGACGGGGCTCACTGGGATTGGGTGCCGCGCGGTGAACGAGTGGATCGCCCAGGTGGCACACGGCCACGACCGTAACGCCCGTTTCCAGCACGAACAGCCCGTGCGCCTCATCTCGTCCGGCGGCTCATCCACCTGGTTCACCGGGTTCTCCGGCGGTGGAACGGGCGGTTGGGCTCAGCCGTTGAGCCCCGCGCTCCTGACGGGGAGGGCCGCTTCGGCGGGCGTCTGCGGCGAGGGGAGCGGGACCGCGTCGAACGCCGGACTGAAGTTCCAGCCCAACAGACTTGGCCTGGCGTCGTAGACCGCGAGCCGCCCGACGGAGGCGGTGCGCAAGGCCAGCTGCGCGCCTGCGGCGGCGGGCAGGCCGAGCCATCGGGCGGTCAGGATGCGGATGAGGTTGCCGTGGGTCACCAGAACCACGTCCCTGCCTCCGGCGAGCAGGCGGCGGGCACAGCCGAGCACGTAGTCCGCCCGTGCGGTGACCTCCGGCAGGCACTCACCCGTGCAAGCCGCGGACCGTACGGCGCTGTCCCACACGTCATGGCGGCACGGCGCCGCCTCGCAGCCCTCTTCGACGTTGTGCCCGTCGGGGAGCCGGTAGCTCCACTCCCGCAGATCCGCGCTGAAGTCGGCTTCGAGTCCCGCGAGCTTCGCGGTACTGCGGGCGCGCAGCGCCGGGCTGCACAGCACGTGGGCGTCACGGTGGACCGCCAGGTGCGGCCCCAGCAGGACTGCCTCGCGCTCCCCCGCGGGTGTCAGCGCGGGGTCGTCCCGACCGGTGTAGTACGTGCGGGACCGGTTCCACGCGGTCTCCGCATGCCGCACGAGGATGATCTGGCGCATGACGCACGTCGCCTTTCCGGGATGTGCGGCCGAGGCGGTCTCCGGGCGGCACGGGTCGCTCCGGGACCGCCCGCCGCTACTTCACTCCGAGGTCCGCCGGATCGGCGGTGTGCCCGGCGGGCACGGTGGTGATCGGCACTGATGCACTCAGCAGCCGGTGGACGGGGCAGCGCTCGGCCACGGACATGAGCCGCTGCCGCCGGCCGTCGTCCAGATCCCCGTCCAGGGAGATCTCCCGGACGACGGCCGGACCGTCGAACCGCAGTCGGACCCTGACGTCGCGCAGCGGCCATGCGTGGCGGTCCGCGTACATCCGCAGGGTCATCGAGGTGCAGGTCCCCAGGCCGGCGAGTACGAGCTCGAACGGGTTCGGTCCCGCGTCGCCGCCGACGGGGACCGGCTCGTCCGCGACCATCCGGTGCGGGCCGACGGCGACCGACCGGGCCACGCCCGCTCGCTCGGTGACCAGCACGTCGCGGGTACGCATGTCAGTTCCTTTCGGGCGCGAGGAGTACGGCGATCCTGCTGGCGTGGGCGACCGCGTCGCTGACGCTCGGGGTGAACCAGGACGCGAGGCGGCCACGGTGGTGCGGGCCGAGGACGATCAGGTCGGCGCCGAAGCGCTGCGCGGCGTCCTGCACGGCGGGTGCCACGTCGGACACAAGCCCGTCGAGCAGCTCAC
The DNA here is from genome assembly GCF_042741275.1 of Streptomyces sp. NPDC058964. Taxonomy (NCBI): domain Bacteria; kingdom Bacillati; phylum Actinomycetota; class Actinomycetes; order Kitasatosporales; family Streptomycetaceae; genus Streptomyces; species Streptomyces sp. NPDC058964. Next base: position 2,145 of record NZ_JBHYKH010000681.1, on the reverse strand, counting down.
CGTCCGCCTCGACGCCCGCCCGGCGCAGGATCGAGACGGCGTCCTCCAGCGTGCGGTGCGCGGTGGAATCGTCCTCCAGCGGGACCACGGTGTCGTAGACGACGTCGGAGGTGTCGATGTGCAGGACCCGCACGGTCGCGCCGGTCAGTGCGGCGAGTTCGGCGGTGGTCTCGACGGCGCTGTGGAAGGCTGCGGTGCCGTCCACGGCGACCAGGATGCGGTGGAACATGGGGAACTCCTTGGATCTGTGAGCGGTTCAGCGCTCGGTGACGGACCGGTCGGCGGGAACGGCTACGGGGCCGGGAACCGGGGCCTCCTGGTGCGGGTGCTCGACGGGGCCGCGCTCGCGCTGGGCGAGGGAGACCACGGCGGAGACACCCAGCAGCACCACGGAGAGCCACAGGCCCTTGGCGATGCCGCCCGAGGAGTCCGACAGCAGGCCGGAGATCAGCGGGCCGACCGCCTGGCCGACGCTGAAGGCGACGGTCAGCAGGGCGATGCCGGACGTCCAGGCATGCTGCGGAAGCATCCGGCGGGCGAGCACGGTGACGGCGGTGGGTCCGGCCATGAACGAGCCGCCGAAGACGACCGCCGAGACGATCGCGGCGACGGTGCCGTGCCACAGCAGGACGGGCAGTACGCCGACCAGGACCACGACGGACACCAGTGTCGGGGCCGCGCCGCCGCGCAGCCGGCCGATGAGCCGGCCCCACACCAGCAGGGTCGCGGCCACGGAGGCCGCCCCCAGCACGATGAAGAAGGCCGCGGTGCCCCAGGTCTTCATGCCCTGGCCGTGCAGCAGGGCGATGACGAAGGTCATGTACGAGACGTAACCGGCGCCGAACAGCACGTACCAGACGAAGGTCGGTGCGAGCACCTTCAGGCCGGCCCCGCCGCGCTGGGCGACGGCCGCGCCGGTCACCGGGGCCACGTGCCGCGAGGCCCAGACCGCGGGACCGATGGCGACCAGGGCGAGTACGCCCATCAGCAGCCATCCGGCCTGCCAGCCGGAGACGCCCCACGCCGTCAGAGCCGCGGGGACCACGACACCGGAGAGCACCACGCCGATACCGACGCCTGCCATGTAGACGGCCACCAACCCGGCCGACCGGGACTGCTGTCCGCCGTTGTGGACGCGGGAGGCGAGCGCCGAGCCGACCACGAAGGTCACAGCGGTGCTCAGGCCGCCGACGAACCGCAGGACGGCGAGGCCGACGAAGTCCCCGGTGGTCGCCGAAGCCAGCAGGGCCACGGCGCTGATCACCATGGACCAGAGGAACACCGCCCGGGCACCGAAGCGGCGGGACCACCATGCCGCGGTGGCGGCGCCGATGATGTAGCCCAGCGCGTTGGCGGTGTTCATGCCGCCTGCCGAGGCGTAGCTCCAGTGCAGCTTCTCACGCATGGCCGGCAGCAGGAGCGCGTAGGCGAACCTGGTGAAGCCCAGTGCGACCACGGGACCTGCGGCCAGGCCCAGCGCGACCAGGAACTCCGGCCGCGGCTTCGCGACCGGGGAGGGCGCGGAGTTCATCGCGGGCCCCCGAGGATTCGAGGGAGTCGTGTCGGACATCGTAGATAGCCTTTCTCGGGTGATTCGGATGGTTCGAACGCTGGGACCGAGGGGCGGTCCCGTCGCGCACGTCCGGTACCAACCGCCCTGCGTCGGGCGGCAATGGCCGGTTGCCGGGCCATGGATCCCACGGATCCGGCCACTGGTCGGGGGCCCGGCTTCGGGGCGCCCGCTGCTACGACTCCGCCGCCGGCCGGACCCGGACGTGGCAGGAGTGCCGCTCGCACAGCGGACAAGCCAGCGGCGCCGCCGACGGCATCCGGGCGCGCACCATGGCGAAGAGGCCTGCTCCGACGAGCGGTGCCGTCAGGTAGACCCACAGCCAGGTGAAGTCCCCGGAGAACAGTTCCGGGCCGAACTGCCGGGCCGGATTGAAGCTGCCGCCCGCCCCCTGGCCGACCAGCAGGATCAGCCCGGCAACCGCGCCGCCCGCGGCCACGGGCACCGAGAACGGCGGCCGGGGCCGTACCGCGACGAAGACCACAACGGCGAGCATCACCGCCGTGGCCGCGGCCTCGGCGATGAAGACCACGGTCCACGGCACGCCGTCGGCCGCCCTGACGGCGGCGTAGCCG
>NZ_JBHYKH010000680.1:0-3972 GCF_042741275.1 Streptomyces sp. NPDC058964 | reverse complement strand
GTGACGGGAGGATCTCCGTCGCCGCGCCGGGCCGTTTCCCTGTGGCCGCGCTCCGTCAGCGGCCGGCCGCCCGGTCCACCTCCTCCACCAACCGGGCGTGGTCCAGGATCGCCTCCGTGTGCGGGGCGAAGTCCTCGCCGTGCAGGACGGCGCGGGCGAAGACACCGGCGATGTTGGTGAAGTGGTGGTCCTTGTCGAGGACCATCTCGCTCACCTCACCGTCGCGTTCCACCTTCAGTACGGGGGTGAAGTCGTCCGGCGTGCTGAACGCCCGCTCCAGCCGCAGCCGCCCCCGGCTGCCCCACAGTCCGTATCCGCTGCGGTAGGCGTGCTCGACGCCGTAGGCCAGCTGGGCCGCCGCACCGGACGGTGCCACCAGCAGGGCGCTGCCCGCGGGGCTCGGTCCGCAGGCTCCGGCCGGGCGTTCCTGGGCCCCGGCCACCCGGAGTCCGGGACCCAGGAAGAGCTGGGCGGCGCGGATCGGATAGGCGGCCACCTCCGGCAGGGTGCTGGCCCGCCGGGGTGTGCCGCCGGGCTCCGCCGGCGGGCGCAGGGGGATGCCGAACTCGGAGGAGAACAGCTGGACCTCACCGATCAGCCCGTCGGCGACCAGCTCCCGTACCCGGGTGTGCTGGGAGTGGTGGAGGAACATGAAGCCCTCCATCAGCAGCAGTCCGCGCTCCCTGGCGAAGGCCACCGCCTTCTCCGCGTCGGCCAGGCTGGTGGCGAACGGCTTCTCGCACAGCACGTGCTTGCCGGCCGCCAGCGCCCGCAGGGTCCATTCCACGTGCAGCTCGGGCGGCAGCGGGATGTACACCGCGTCCACGTCGTCGCGCTCCAGCAGCCGCGCGTAGCCCTCGACGGGCGTGCCGCCGAAGCGGTCGGTGAACTCCCGGGCCCGCCGCAGGGTACGGCTGGCCACGGCCGTCACTTCGACCAGCGGCTGCCGCTCCAGTGAGGGGAGCATGCGCCGCCGGGCGATGTCCGCGCAGCCCAGCACGCCCAGGCGCAGGGGTCGTACGGCATTGGCGCTCACCGGGCGAACACCCCGCCCAGCGACCAGACCGCGCGCAGGCCGGTCAGCAGCGTCCGGGCCTCGATGTTCAGGTAGTTGCTGTGCCGCACCAGCGCGCTCAGCTGCTCGGCGGTCACCCACACGAACTCCTCGGGCACGTCCACGGGGAACTCGTCCCCGACCTCCATGAGTACGTAGCGGTTGCCCGCGTGGTGGAAGCGCCCGCCCTCCTCGGACTGCACGGTGTCGTACAGCAGCTCGTCGGGTGTGGCGCGCAGGACGACGTCCAGGTAGCGGGGGCGCAGCTCGGGCGGCAGGGTCAGCGCCCGGCCCGGCTGGCACTGCACGGTCGGGCCGAGCTCGGCCACGTCCAGCACGCCGGCCTCGGACCTGGCCTGCGCCAGCAGGTGCGGCACCCCGCAGATCCGGCGGATCAGGAACGCGGACAGCCCCTGTTCGGCGGGGGCCAGCAGCGGCTGGGTCCAGCTCTTGACCTCGCGGTTGGCGGCCGCCACCGACGCGGCGATGACGGTGAAGTGGTGGCCCGTCTCGTGTTCGATGCCGTCGTCGGTGCGCCGCCAGCGCTCCACCCGGTTCAGCGGCAGGGTGCGCTGCACCAGTTCGCGGCGGGCCTTGACCTCGGTCAGCCGGCTCAGCACCTGCTCGGTGGGGTGCAGCGGCGGTCCGCTCTCGCCGAAGGCCGGGATCAGCGAGAGCACCGTGCGGGCGTCCATGTTGACGACGTTCGACTCGTGCAGCAGCTGGTGGATCTGGCCCAGGGTGAGCCAGACGAAGTCCTCGTGCTCGGGGACGTCCCCGATGGCCTCCACGACGATGTTCCGGTTCCGCTTGCGCAGGAACCAGGAGCCCTGCTCGGACTGGAGGGAGTCGTACAGCACCCGTGACTGCATGCGCGGCGGCTTGAAGTAGTCGATGTAGCGGACGGCCGCGCCCTTGTGCACTCCGGTGTAGTTGCTCCGGGTGGCCTGCACGGTGGGGGAGAGCTGGACCGTGTCGACGTTGCCGGGCTCCATCTTGGCCTGCATCAGGCAGTGCAGGACGCCGTCGAACTCCTTGACGACGATGCCCAGGATGCCGATCTCGGGCTGGTTGATGATCGGCTGCGACCACGATGTCTCGCGCCCGTTCCACTCGGTGCGCACGTTCAGGCCCTCGACCGAGAAGAACCGGCCGCTGTCGTGCACCAGGTTCCCGGTGGCGTCCTCGAAGTGCCAGCCGACGAGTCCGGAGAACGGGATGCGCCGCACGTCGTAGCGGTTGGTGCGGCGCTGGGCGGAGAACCACTCGTGGAAGACCTCGTTGGGCGTCACCGCGCTGTCGAGGGCCTGCGCGGACAGCATGAACCGCTGCACATGACTCCTCGTGACACCCGGAGGCGCAACTGCCTGGGTGGTGATGGTCATCAAGGGGCTCCTTCGGCTTGTCGCGCGCGCCCGGGGGCGGGCGGCCGCACCACGACGATGGGGCGGTCCGATCGGCTGTGCCTGGAGACCGCCTCGACCTGCCCCAGAGGGCCGCTCGATCCGCCGAGTGATTCCCGATCGGCCTTCAAACGGTCGCCGAGCAGCGGTGGTTATCGATGACAGGAAATCTGTCAGCACTAGACAACGAGTGTTCCCGTCCCTACGCTGAGGCGCTATGAGAATCCTCTTTGCCGGCGCCGGAAACTTCGGCCACGTCTATCCCCTCCTGCCGTTGGCGAAGGCCGCCCGGGCTGCGGGCCACGAGGTCTCCTTCGCCACGGGTGAGCAGTTGCACCCCGCCGTGGCGACGGCCGGCCTCGAGCCGGTGGCCGCGGGCCGCTCCGTGCCCGAGGCGTTCATGGAAGCAGTCAGCTCTCGAGCCGACCTCGCGGGAGCGGGCGAACTCGGAGCCCAGGACGTGCCGCCGGAGGTGCTGGCGGAACTGCACGTGCAGGTGTTCGGCTCCGTGCTGCCGCGCTGGGTGGCGGCCGACCTGGCCACCGCCCTGGAGCGGCTGCGCCCGGACCTCGTCGTCTACGAGGCGCTGAACCCGGGTGCCGCCTTCGCCGCCGCCCTCGCGGGCGTGCCCGCCGTCGCGCACGGCGTGGGCGTGATGGCGCTGGGCCCGGAGGAGGAGCGCATCCAGCAGGAGCTGCTCGCCACCGCCGGCGACCTCGGCGTCGACGTTCCCTTCGGCCAGCTGTTCGCCCTGTCCCGCAGCTACATCGACATCGTTCCGCCGTCCATCCAGGACCCGGGCTTCCTCGCCGCCCCGCTGCCCCGCATCGAGCAGCGCACCGTCGCCTACTCCGAGCCCGGCGAACTGCCCGAGCGCATCCGCGAGTCGGGCGAGCCGTTCGTCTACTGCACCCTGGGCACCGCCCTCGGGTCGGCCGACGTGCTGCGTACGGTCGTCCAGGGGCTGCTGCCGCTGGAGGTGCCGGTGCTGGTCGCCGCCGGACCCGTCGTGCCCGTCGGGGAGCTGGGCGAGCTGCCCGAGCGTGTGGTGGCCGTGCCGTGGGTGGCACAGCCGGAGGCGCTCAAGCACGCGTCGGTGGTCGTGCAGCACGGTGGCGCCGGCACGACGCTGGCGACGCTCGCGGCCGGGCTGCCGCAGCTGGTCCTGCCGCAGGGCGCCGACGGTCCGGCCAACGGGAAGGCAGTCGCCGCCGCGGGCGCGGGCGAGGTCGTCCTCGCCGCGGACCAGTCGCCCGAGGCGGTCACCGAAGCCACCCGTCGACTGCTCGCCGAGGAGGGCTACCGGGTCGCCGCCCACAAGGTCGCAGCGGAGATCGCGGCGATGCCCGACCCGGCCGACAACGTGGCGAAGCTCGTCGAACTGGCCGGCTGAAGCCCGGCCGCGTCCCTGCCGGGTGCCTGCTGGGTCCCCGCTGAGACCACTCGTCCACCCCGCCCGACCCCCGGGGGGGCGGGCAGAGGACCGCCGCCCGGCCCCGGCGCGGGAGTGGTGTC
>NZ_JBHYKH010000679.1:1290-3992 GCF_042741275.1 Streptomyces sp. NPDC058964 | reverse complement strand
CCGTGGTCGGGGACGGAGCCGTCGGTCTGTGCGCCGTGCTGGCCGCCAAGCGCCTCGGCGCGGAGCGGATCATCGCGCTCGGCCGCCACCGGGTCCGCACCGACATCGCCCGGCGGTTCGGCGCCACCGACGTCGTCGCCGAGCGCGGGGACGCGGCCGTCGAGGCCGTCCGCGAACTCACCCGCGGCCAGGGCGCGCACGCCGTCGTCGAGGCGGTCGGCACCGAGCAGTCGATGCGCACCGCGGTCAGCATCACCCGCGACGGCGGCGCGATCGGCTTCGTCGGCGTGCCCCACGGCAGCGGCACCGGACTCGACCTCGGCGTCATGTTCGACCGGAACATCGCGCTGCGCGGCGGCGTCGCGCCGGTCCGCGCCTACATCCCGGAGCTGCTGCCCGACGTCCTGGACGGCACCGTCGACCCCTCGCCCGTCTTCGACCTGACGGTGGGCCTGGAGGGTGTGCCGGACGGCTACAAGGCGATGGACGAGCGCACCGCGCTCAAGGTGCTGGTCACCAACGGCTGATCAGGACCAGCGGATCGGCAGCGGCAGCGCGGTCAGCAACCCGGAGACCACGACCACCACGCCGAGGACGGCGATCTCGACCCGCGCGGGCACGCATGCGCTCAGCGGGTCGGGGGACCGGCTCAGCCTGATCCGCGCCCACAGGGCCAGCAGGGCGACGGCGGCCACGAGGATCACCTTGGCGAGCAGGGCACGGCCGTACGCCGTCGTCGTCAGCTGGTCCAGCACCGTGCCCGGCGGCATCCGGCGCAGGGCGCTCCACACTCCGGTCGCGGTGATCGCCGCGAGCAGGACGGCGGCCACGCGCGCGTAGCGCCCCAGCAGCGCCGCTCCGGCCTCGCCGCCGGGCCCGCGCCAGAGCCGGAGCGTGCGCAGCACGTGCAGCAGGGCGCCCGCCCACAGCGCCGCGCACGTCAGGTGCACGAGCGTCAGGCCCGAGCCGGCCGGCGGACTGTGCTCCGTCGTGGGGTGCGCGCGCAGGGCCTCCGCGAGGACGACAGCGGCCAGCGGCCAGACCTGGAGGCCGGGGCGGCGTGAGAGGGCGCACAGGCCGGCCACGAAGAACGCGTTGACCTCCACCAGCGCGAGCGCGCCGTCACGGCTTCCGTACAGCCCGGCGACGTCGATCTGGGAGAGGCCGTGCGGCACCAGGTTTCCGGTCGCCACGACCGAGGCGAGCCCGAGCGCGGCGACGAAACCGGCGGCGGCCGCGTACGGGGACCAGCTGCGCGGTGCGGCCGGGGGCGCGCCGGGCAGCCGGGCGGCCAGCCGGTTCACGAACAGCTCGCCCACCGGGACGCACAGCGCCGTGAACAGCATCGTGCGCAGCAGGGCTATGCCGCCGACGCCGGGCGCGGCGGCCTCCCCCGTGCCGTCCAGCGCGGCGGTGGGACCCAGCAGGGATATCAGCGCGGCCAGGGCCACCAGGGCCAGGGCGGCGGCGGCCCGGAGCGCCCCGGACCTGCGGCCGGCCGGGCTCGCACCGTCCGCCTTCGCGTGCGGTCGTATCAACGTCACCCCTGGATCCTCGCCAGCGGTCACAAATCGGGGCAAGTAAAGGAAAGCAACCGGGGGACGGCATTCCGCCCCCGGGTACGTTTCCGGCCACCCCCGCGCTCAGACCCACCGGGGCTCGTCCGCCCCCCACCGCCCCGGCGGCCGCGCCCAGTCGGCCGGCCCGCCCGCGAAGGACACCGGCGTCGGGGCGTACCGCAGCCGTCCGAGCGCGCTGTCCCGCTCGACCAGCCGGGGGTGCGCCGCGTCGTACGCGGTGTCGCCCGCCGCGCCGTGCTCGATCCCGTGCGTCAGCCAGGCCCCGGTGCGGGCCAGAGCCAGCCGCACGAGCCGGCTCCCGCCGTCGTACGACTGCTCCGTCAGCGCCCGCAGCACCGCCGCCGCCAGCAGATACCCCGTGCCGTGGTCGAGGGCCTGGGCGGGCAGGGCGCCGGGCTGCCCGGCCGACCCCTCCATCGCCGCGATGCCGGTCGCGACCTGCACCAGGCTGTCGAAGCCCCGCCGCCCGCCCCACGGGCCGTACGCGCCCCACGCCGACACCTGCGCCACGACCAGCCCGGGACGCCGCTCGGCCAGTTCCCGCGCCGACAGTCCGAACCGGTCCAGCGCGCCCGGACGGTAGCCGGTGACCACGACGTCCGCCCCGGACAGCAACTCCTCGAAGGCCGCGCGGCCGGTGGCGAGGTCCAGCGTCGCCGACCGCTTCCCGATGTCCGTGTCCGCGTGCTGGTCGGGGAGTTCGGGCAGCGACGGGGCGTCCACGCGCAGCACGTCCGCGCCGAGCAGGGCGAGCGTGCGGGTGGCGACCGGGCCCGCGAGGACCCGCGTCAGGTCCAGCACACGCAGCCCGGCGGCAGGCAGCAACGGGGTGCCCGCGACCGGCGCGAGGACCCGCGCGGGTGCTCGATCGAGCCGCTCGCGCTCCACCAGCGGCCGGTCCGCGAGCGCGGCGGACTGCTCGTGCGCGGCCCACTGCTCGGGCGTGCGCAGGGCGACGGCTAGGCCACCGGCGCCGTACACGGTCTCCTCCACCTCCGGGGCGGACCGTTCGGCGAGCCGGGCGGCGACGTCCTCCACGGGACTGGAGGCGTCCTCGGGCAGTCCCAGCGCGCGCAGCAGCCGCGCCCGGTGGTGCGGGTAGTTGGCGTGGGGGGGCTCCCA
>NZ_JBHYKH010000679.1:0-1280 GCF_042741275.1 Streptomyces sp. NPDC058964 | reverse complement strand
AAGTCCGCGCCGACCAGGGCGAGCGTGCGGGTGTCGACCGGGCCCGCGAGGACCCGCGTCATGTCCAGCACTCGCAGCCCGGCGGCAGGCATCAACGGGGTGCCCGAGACCGGCGCGAAGGATTCCGGCGCCCGCCCGTCCACCCGCAGCAGCCGCTCGCTGTGGAAGGCGGCCGCGACCGCCGCGTCGTCCACCCGGACCGCGGGCACCTCGGGGAGCCCGGCCCGCCGCGCCCCCAGTTCGGCGGCGGCCAGCGCGCAGGCTGCCACACAAGCCCGCGCGAGCTCGCGTACGGGCAGCTTCGACTCGAGCGCTCCCCGGCGTACGACGGTGGACACCCGCGAGCGCAGAGCGGGGTCGCCGCCCACCGCGTCCCATGCGAACTTGATTTCTGTCATGACTGCACTATGCAGTATTGACTCAATCAACCTTGGAGGCGGCTGCTTCGGCTCAACCGCACGGACGCCGCGAAACGGAGCACCGACGTGCGCCCGGCCGCGTGCACAGGTGAGCGGGCCGGACGCCCGCCCGGCCCGCTCACCTGGATCAAGGTCCTACCTGGTCACCGCGGCCAGCGCGTCTGCCGTGCCGAAGCCGTAGAACCCGTTGTAGTTCTTCGGACCCTTGCACACGGCGTCGACCTTGCCGTCGCCGTTGATGTCGTACGGGTCCGTGCACGGCGTGGCGTCGGCCTCCGCGTACAGCAGCGCCTTCACCAGGGCGGCGGGGGCGTGCGGATGAGTTGACTTGATCAACGCGGCCACACCCGCCACGTGCGGCGTCGCCATCGAGGTGCCGGCCATGTAGCCCCACTTGCCGCCCGGCAGCGGGCCCAGGATGAGGCCGCTCGTCGCCGGGGGCTCGGGCTTCTGGTAGGCCGTCGAGTCGCCGCCGGGCGCGGCGATGTCGATGACGCCGTAGCCGTAGTTGGAGAACGACGACTTGAGGCCCTTGGCTCCGGTCGCCGCGACCGTCACGACACCCGGCAGCTGGGTCGGTATGTCGTAGCACTTGTGCGGGTCGATCACCCGGTCCGACGGGGTGCCGTCGTTCGGGGAGACCGGGTCGGTGATCGTGTCGGAGTCCAGGTCGTAGCTCTCGTTGCCCGCCGCCGCGACGTTGACCGTGCCCTTCTTCTCCGCGTACCGGGAGGCCCGGGTGATGGCGTCGACGAGCGCCTTCTGGTCCGGGTCGTCCTTGCAGTTGAAGTACCACGGGTCGGTGTAATAGCTGTTGTTGGTCACGTCGTCGTGGTGCTCGGCCGCCCACATTAAGCCGCA
>NZ_JBHYKH010000678.1:0-4056 GCF_042741275.1 Streptomyces sp. NPDC058964 | reverse complement strand
CACCTCCGCCGTCCGCGAAGCGGGGCCCCGGGCCCGGCAGGGAAGCCGAAGAACGCGGGAAGGGCTGGACCTTCCCGCGCGGAAAGGTTCAGGGCCTTCCCGCCCTGGGACGCCGCTCCCACGGCGGAGCCCGCCGCGCCGCCCCGCTCCCGTGCGGCCGCCCGCCCTGCTCCCGCTGGTAGCTGCCCAGACTCGAGCGCAGATAACGTTCGGCGGCGTCGGCGGCCTCCCGGGCGCAGCGCTTTCCCATCAGCACGCACAGGGTGTAGCCCGAGTCCTCGAACGTGGCCCGCACCGCGCGGTCACCCGGCGAGGCGAGCATCACGCGTTCCCACGCCCGGTACCGCCGCAACTGCCGGGCCACTTCGTCCTTGGCGGGTAGCAGCATGGCCCTGTTCACTCTCCGACGCTCTCGACTGGGCGCGCTTCCCGACGGTCGGGTGGCCTCCGTGCGCGGAGAGGCACGGATCCGTTACGGCGATCGAGGCATTGCACACATGGTGCATGCGCGACGACTCAGCGTCTTGTTGGTTGTTCAACCACCGCAGGGTGCTCTCGTGTTGCACGAATGGCGTAGCCACCGCACTGTGGATCTGACTCAGGAGCGATCAGTGCTCGACGCTCAGTGATCGGGGCCGTTGCCCAAGGGGGGCGAGAACGAGCGCGGGTTCCGCCGGTGAGGAGCAAGCGACAATGAAGACCGCAGTGCCCTGCTACTACCACCTCGACGTGGAAGTCAGCCCCGAACGGGTGGGACAGGTCAGCCGCATCCTGGCCGCCCACCTCCGCTACTGGGACCTCGAGAACCTCGTGGTCCCGGTCTGCCGCGGCGCCGAACTGCTGCTGCGGGCCATCGACGAGCATGCGACGGACAAGTACACGTCGATCGAGATGTGGTGGAACGGCCAGCATCTGATCACCGCCATCGGCGGGGACGACCGCGATCTGCGTCCCGATCAGGACCTGCGCGCCTGCCTGACCCAGATCGCCGCCACCAGCGACGGCTGGGGGTGCTGTGCCTCGGACAGCGGCAGCAAGATCATCTGGTTCTCGCAGCGCGCCCGCTCGGGCGAGCGCGTGCCGCTGGTCCCGACCGCCCCGGCGCCCAGCCTGCGCCAGGTGCGCCAGGTGCCCAGGGAGGAGCCCGTGGCCGCACTGGCCATGGCCACCCCGGTGGACGTGGTCGACGCGGCGGACGCCGCCCTGGAGGACGCCCGGTGACGGCGCGCCCCAAGAGGAAAGGGGTGCCCGTCTGGAGCGGGCACCCCTACCCGTTGGGTGCCTCCTTCGACGGGCAGGGCACCAACTTCGCGCTGTTCAGCGAGGTCGCCCAACAGGTCGACCTGGTCCTGGTCGACGACGCGGGCACCGGGACCCGCGTCCCGCTGACCGAGGTCGACGGCTTCGTCTGGCACGGTCATGTGCCGGGGGTCCAGCCGGGGCAGCGTTACGGCTTCCGGGTGCACGGCCCGTGGGACCCGGCCCTCGGTCACCGGTGCAATCCGGCGAAGCTGCTCCTGGACCCGTACGCGCGGGCCGTGGACGGGCAGACCGACAATCACGCCTCGCTCTACGAGCGTTCCCCGGGCGGCCCCGCGCCGGCCGACAGCGCGGGGCACTCCATGCTCGGCGTGGTGACCGACCCGTACTTCGACTGGGGAGACGACCGTCCGCCCCGGCGGCCGTACGCGGACACGGTGATCTACGAGGCCCATGTGCGGGGACTCACGCGAACGCACCCGGAGGTCCCGCCCCGGCTGCGCGGCACCTACGCCGGCCTGGCGCACCCGGCGGTCGTCGAGCATCTGACCTCCCTCGGCGTGACCGCGGTCGAGCTGATGCCGGTGCACCAGTTCGCGCAGGACGGCGTGCTCCAGGACCGCGGCCTGTCCAACTACTGGGGCTACAACACGATCGGCTTCTTCGCCCCGCACAACGCCTACGCCGCGCTCGGCTCCCGCGGAGAGCAGGTCAACGAGTTCAAGGCCATGGTGAAGGCCCTGCACGCGGCCGGCCTCGAGGTCATCCTCGACGTGGTCTACAACCACACCGCCGAGGGCAACGAGCACGGCCCCACGCTGTCCTTCCGGGGCATCGACAACGCCTCCTACTACCGTCTGGTCGACGGCGACTGGGCCCACTACTACGACACCACCGGCACCGGCAACAGCCTGCTGATGCGCCACCCCTACGTGCTCCAGCTGATCATGGACTCGCTGCGCTACTGGGTCACCGAGATGCACGTCGACGGCTTCCGCTTCGACCTGGCGGCCACGCTGGCCCGGCAGTTCCACGAGGTGGACCGGCTGTCGGCGTTCTTCGACCTGATCCAGCAGGACCCGGTGATCAGCCGCGTCAAGCTGATCGCCGAACCCTGGGACGTGGGGGAGGGAGGCTACCAGGTCGGCAACTTCCCGCCCCTGTGGTCGGAGTGGAACGGCAGGTACCGGGACGCGGTTCGGGACTTCTGGCGGGCGGAGCCGGGCTCGCTCGGCGAGTTCGCCTCCCGGCTCACCGGCTCCTCCGACCTGTACGCGCGCAGCAGACGGCGCCCCCGGGCCAGCGTCAACTTCGTGACCGCGCACGACGGCTTCACCCTGCGGGACCTCGTCTCGTACAACGACAAGCACAACGAGGCCAACGGCGAGGGCAACCGGGACGGCGAGAGCGACAACCGGTCCTGGAACTGCGGTGCCGAGGGCGACACGGACGACCCCGCGGTCCTGGAACTGCGCGCCCGCCAGCAGCGCAACCTGCTGGCCACACTGCTGCTGTCGCAGGGCATCCCGATGCTGTGCCACGGCGACGAACTGGGCCGCACCCAGCGCGGCAACAACAACGCCTACTGCCAGGACAACCAGGTCTCCTGGATCGACTGGGAGACGACCGAAGAGCAGCGTGCGCTGGCCGGGTTCACGCGGTACGTCATCGGCCTGCGCGCCGCCCACCCGGTACTGCGCCGCCGGCGTTTCTTCCGCGGCGAGACCGTCACCCATGTCGACCAGCCGCTGCCCGACCTGGTGTGGCTGCTGCCCGACGCGCGCGAGATGACCGCCCGCGACTGGCAGCGCTCCGACGCGCACTCGGTCGGTGTGTTCCTCAACGGCGACGCGATCGCCGAACGCGACCCGTACGGGCGGCGCGTGGTCGACGACTCGTTCCTGCTGCTCCTGAACGGCTACTGGGAACCGGTGGACTTCCGCCTGCCCGACGGCACCTACGGCGACCGCTGGTCCACCCTGATCGACACGGCCGACCCCGAGGGGATCCCGGACGAGCGCGAGCGCAAGGCGGGCACCGGCCTGCGGGTCGAGGCGCGCAGCCTGGTGCTGCTGTCCCGGCCGTCCCGCTCCAGCGGCAGGAACGCGCAGGCCACCTGAGACTGCGGGAGCCGGTACCCGGGCCACTCGCTGTCAGCCGGCTGCCCGGCGACCGGAGTGAAGGCCACGACCGGGTCGGCGGCTCCCGTCGCGGGCGTGCGTCACCGGCCGCGGACTGCCCCGGGCGGGCCGGGGCCCGCAACGCCGCCGGTCCCGGGCCGGCCCCGGACGCTGGAGGGGTCGGCACCATCGGACCCCGGAGGGATCAGCCCCCGAACCCGGGCCCCCGGAGGGCTCAGTGCTCGCGGCGCGAAGTCACCGTGAACTGGGCGCCGTCGGGGTCGCGCAGTACCGCTTCGTCCTCCGTCTCCCGCAGCACGCTGCCGCCGTGCTTCTCCGCGGCGCGGGCGCAGTCCGCCACGTCGGCCACGGCGAAGTGGATCTGCCAGTGCGGCCGTACCGACGGATCGGGGGCCGCCTCGACCGCGCCCGAGTCGATGCGTGCCACCACGTCGCCCCGGCTGCGCAGCACCACCTCGCCGGCCTCGTACTCGACCTGGCAGCAGCCGGGGCGGTCGGAGGCCCAGTCGAGGATCTCCCCGTAGAAGAGGGCGGAGTCGAAGGCGTTGCGGGTGTGCAGCCTGATGAAGGTGGGTGCCGCCCGGCGCCAGGTCTCCCAGTTGGAGATTATCTCGCCCTCCCCGAGGCCGAAGATGGCCCCGTCCCCGGCGGCGAG
>NZ_JBHYKH010000677.1:0-4077 GCF_042741275.1 Streptomyces sp. NPDC058964 | reverse complement strand
TCTCTTGGGGGAGTGGGCCGGCGCCGGGCGGGGGGATCGGGCCCCCCTGGCTCGCCGGGGGGCGAGCCGGCCGCGCTCGACCACATCGATCTCGGCCCGCACCGCCTCCCGCCAGCCCGCGACCAGCCCCGCCCCCTCGACGCGCCGCACGTCGCCCCGGGCCCGGGCGGCCTCGCGGAACCCGTCGGCGGGTTCGCCGGGGACGAGTCCGGCGGGCAGGGACACTCCCGCGCGCGTGAGCACGGCGATCAGTCCGCGCAGCCGAGCCCGTCCGTCGGCCGCGGGATCCGTTTCGGTGAGCCGGTCGAGGGACCGCGTGCCGAGTACGGGGTCGAGGCCGAGCCGCGCGGCGAAGGTGCGCATCGCCTCGGCCTCGCCCGCCGGTGTGCCGTCGGCCAGCCAGACGTAGGCCACGGGACGGCGGAAGCCCGACGCGAGCGTGTATCCGGCGCGGTCGGCGTCCCACCACAGCGCGAGCACGGGCCAGGGCGAGGTGACGGCCAGCGCCGTGGCCCAGCCGGTGACGACACGGTCGACCGGCTCACCGCCGCCGAGCCATGGCCCGCCCTCGGGCACGAGCACGCTCCATTCGCCGCCCGCGCCGGTGAGCAGCATGCGCTCGCGCAGCAGGCCGGCGGCGGGGGCGACGGCGTCGGGGTCCGCCCGGCAGAGCAGCAGGGCGCCCGGGTCGGGGGTGCCCCGCGAACCCGCCCGAAAGCCGTCCGTCGCCATGCTCACACGCTAGGCAATCCGCTCGCTTCGCGCCCGGTGTGAGGCGCTGTCGGGGCGTTGCCGAGGCGCTGACGTCACACGAACGAGTGCCTTGACTTTCCAGGGCCGCGATATATCGTGTTTTACGGAAGACGCGATATGGCGTGTCGCGTCCCACCGAGGAGGTCAGCACCATGTCCGAGTGGTCCGTCACCGAGCCCACCAAGCTCACCTTCGACGACCCCGTGAGCGAGCTGCACGTGCGCATCGTCAACGGAACGGTCAACGTCGTGGGCACGGACGAGGGTTCCGCCCGCCTCGAGGTCTCGGACGTGGAGGGCCCGCCCCTGGTGGTCACCCAGGAGGGCGGCACGCTCACGGTGGCGTACGAGGACCTGCCCTGGAAGGGCTTCCTCAAGTGGCTCGACCGCAAGGGCTGGCGGCGCAGCGCGGTCGTCTCCCTCGCCGTTCCCGCGCAGACCCGCGTGGAGGTCGGAGTGGTCGGCGCCGCCGCGGTCGTCTCCGGGATCCGCGGCCACTCGGAGGTCAAGGGCGTCACCGGCGACACGACACTGGTCGCCCTCTCCGGCCCGGTGCGCGCGACCACGGTGTCCGGGAATCTGGAGGCCCAGGCCGTCACCGGCGATCTGCGCTTCAACTCCGTCTCCGGGGATCTGACCGTCGTCGAGGGGTCGGGCACCTCCGTGCGCGCCGACTCGGTCAGCGGCGCCATGATCATCGACCTCGACCCGGACGGCCCGACCGACGTCAGGCTGACCAGCGTCTCCGGCGAGATCGCCATCCGGCTGCCGCATCCGGCGGACGCCGAGGTCGAGGCGAACACCGCGAGCGGCACGATCTCCAACACCTTCGACGACCTGCGGGTCCACGGCCAGTGGGGTGCCCACAAGATCACCGGCCGCCTCGGGGCGGGCACCGGCAAGCTCAGGGCCACGACGGTCTCCGGCTCGATCGCCCTGCTGCGCCGTCCTCCGCGGGAGGACGAGGACGGACCGTGGGACGCCGAACCGCCGGTGAAGGACCCGGTGATGGACGCCGGGTCCGTGGGCGACGACACGGGCGACCGCGTGTCCGCGAACCCGGCGGCCGAAGCGCGGGGCAATTTGGGGGACAATTCCGGTTCCGGCCCGGACGACGACGCGCCCGTCGACGGCGTCCCGGCCGACGGCACGACCGACAAGAAGGTGCTCTGACATGCCTCCCGTCTTCGCCCACGGACGCCTCCGCCTCTACCTGCTCAAGCTGCTGGACGAGGCTCCGCGTCACGGCTACGAGGTGATCCGCCTTCTCGAGGAGCGCTTCCAGGGGCTGTACGCCCCGTCGGCCGGCACCGTCTACCCCCGTCTGGCGAAGCTGGAGGCGGAGGGCCTGGTCACGCACACCACCGAGGGCGGCCGCAAGGTGTACGCCATCACGGACGCCGGCCGCGCCGAACTGGCCGACCGCAGCGGCGAACTGGCCGACCTGGAGCTGGAGATCCGCGAGTCGGTCGCGGAGCTCGCCGCCGAGATACGGGCCGACGTGCGCGGGGCTGCGGGCGACCTGCGCCGCGAGGTGCGGGCGGCCGCCACCGAGGCCCGGCGCGGCACCAGGACGGGCGCCGGGACGCACGGAATCCCCGGCGACCAGCCGGACTACGGCGACATGGCCGACAAGGAGGCCTGGCGGGCGGCGAAGGAGGAGATGCGGCGCGTCAAGCAGGAGTGGAAGGAGCAGGCCCGGCGCGCCAAGGACGAGAGCCGCCGCGCCCGTGAGGAGGCCCAGCGGGCCCGCCGCCAGGCCCAGGAGGCACAGTCCCGGGCACGGGCCCAGGCGCAGGAGGAGATGCAGCGCATCGCCCGGCGGGTCCAGGAGCATGTACAGGACCACTTCACCCGGGGCGACTGGCCTACGGGGGTGCGCGAGGGCCTGACCGAACTCGCCAAGGAATTCGGCGACTTCGGGAAGGACTTCGGCAAGGAGTTCGGGAAGGACTTCGGCTTCGGGCGGCCCGGGACCGAGCCGGAGCCCCAGTCCGGAGCCGCCGCCGCGAAC
Organism: Streptomyces sp. NPDC058964; assembly: GCF_042741275.1. Lineage (NCBI taxonomy): Bacteria > Bacillati > Actinomycetota > Actinomycetes > Kitasatosporales > Streptomycetaceae > Streptomyces > Streptomyces sp. NPDC058964. The sequence goes on along the minus strand of NZ_JBHYKH010000677.1, from coordinate 1,311 downwards.
GGCAGGTCCGCACCGATGCCGGACTACTCGCAGACGCCCGAGGACTTCCCGGCCGGCTACGAGCCGGCCTGGGCCCACGAGGAGGCCAGTGGCGACCCGGGCCGTGACCTGGACCGTCTTCTCGACCGCTTCCGGGACGACATCCGCGACGCGGCCCGCGACCACGGCGTCACGGCCGACCAGCTCCGCGACACCCGGCGCCATCTGTCGACGGCGGCGGCGCACATCGGCGCGATACTGCGTCGGCCGAAGGTCTGACCCACCCTCACGACGGTGCGCCCGGCCCCGCGTCGGGCCGGGCCACCGCCTCCGCAGGCGCGGGCGGTCAGCCCGTCCTGGCCGCTCCCCCGCCGTACAGCACCCGCGTCAGCGACTCGTGCGTGACGCCGTGGTCGGCGAGGACCTCGGCGGCCACCCCGGGAGCGGTGGCCAGGGCGAGCAGGATGTGCTCGTCGCCGATGTGACGGTCACGGTGGGTGACGGCGATGCGCAGGGCACGTTCCAGGACGCCCTTGGCGCCCCGGCCGAAGGTGCGGCGGCCGGACCACCAGCCCGCGTCCTTGCGGTCACCGGACATCGCCCCGACGCCGTGCGCCTGCTCGACCCGGAGCACGATCTCCGGGACGTCGATCCCCAGCCCGGCGAGGGCATCGGTGTCGGCCCGGGAGAGCCCGCCCCGCCGCCGCGCCTCGTCCAAGGCCCCTCGTACGGCCTCCTTGCGGTCCGAGAGCCCGAGGGCGGCCAGCGCGAAGGAGCCGCGGCTCCCCTCGCGGTCGAGCAGCGCGAGCAGCATGTGCTCGGCGTCGACGGTCTGCGACCCCGCGCGTTCACAGTGCTCGACCGCGTCCCGCACGACGCCACGGGCATCTTTCGTGAACCGTTCGAACATCACTGCCTCCCGTACTTCTTGTGCACGGCCTGCCTGCTGACCCCGAGTTCGGTGGCGATCTCCTGCCACGACCACCCCTGATTGCGTGCGCCGCGCACCTGCACCGCCTCGAGCTGCTCCAGCAGCCTGCGCAGTGCGGCGACGGCCCTCAGTCCGACCCGCGGATCGCGGTCACCGGCCCGCTCGGCGAGATCGTTTGCTTCGCTCATGCAGTCAACATAGGTTGACACCCGGATCCTGTCAACGCCGGTTGACAGGATCCGGGTGCGGGAGGCACCTGGAGAAGACGTCAGGAACCGCTGAGCACGATCTTGCCGAACTGCTCCCCGGAGGCCATCCGCTCGAAGCCCTCGCGGGCCCGGTCCAGCGGGAGCACCTCGTCGATGACGGGACGGACACCGGTGGCGGCGCAGAAGGAGAGC
>NZ_JBHYKH010000676.1:0-4089 GCF_042741275.1 Streptomyces sp. NPDC058964 | reverse complement strand
AACGGGGCTATCCAAGACGGCTCCGACGCCGTGATCACACCAGCCACACCAAGATCATCTCACCCCTGACCAGGGGTTACGGGACAGCCCTTAGTTGCGTGGCCTCTGCTGATGGTGTGTGGTCGGCCGACCGCTGCCCGGGAATCGCAACGACTGCAAGGCGTGGGAGGAATCCGGCGCCAAGGCCGCCGTCGGCAGGACACTCACGATCAGTGACGGCGGCTATCCCGGCACGGGACTCGTCATGTGTGCTTGCCCCGGTACCTGGCACTGTCCGACGAAGTTCCTGATGCCGTAGGCGCAAGCTGTCCTGTCTGGCCCCTGGCGACGCAAACCATCACGTGTCCGGTCCTTAGGGCGCCCAAGAAGTTGCCCACACTGCAATACCAGAGGAGGGTCGAGACGCCTCCATTCACAGATATTGCCAAGTGGACGAATGTCGTGCCGAAAGCAATGAAGCCAGAAAAATTGAGCAGCAATAGCGGCCAGCCGGAGTCCGTTTTTGCTCTATTAAGCCTCTGCCATACTGTTCGTGGAGTTTCAATGGGGTGTGGGCTGAAGCGGCGCTTGAGGTCGCTCGTGACAGGTCTTCGTGACATGAGGGCCATCGAACTGTCGAAGACGCTGTATGCGCAAGCGGAAGCCTGACGCGGCCAAAGGGACTCCGGCAACAGCACGTCGTGATCCCGCAGCCCGAACACCGTGGCCGGCGAGACGTACGAGCAGACGGGCGACGAGATCACCGCGTACTTCCCGCAGACGACCATGCCCACACGGTGCGAGAGGCGCCGCGCACCACGGCGGGCCAACCTACCCGCCTGCAGCTCCGTTTCACGCTCACGACATCGGCGTCGACGATCAGCACGAGGCGGCCGCAGGATCAGCGGCGGGACATGTAGAGGTCGAGGGCCTTGTGCAGCACCTTGTTGAGCGGGAAGTCCCACTCGCCGAGGTATTCGACGGCCTCGCCGCCGGTGCCGACCTTGAACCGCAACAGCCCCAGCAGGTGGTTGCTCTCCTCCAGGGTGTCGGTGATGCCGCGGAAGTCGTAGACACCAGCACCGAGCGCGTGGGCGTCGCTCATCATCCGCCACTGGATGGCGTTGTTCGGCTGGACCTCGCGCCTGCGGCTGGTGGAGGCTCCGTAGGAGTACCAGACGTGCTCGCCGACCATCAGCATCGTGGCCGCCGCGAGCACCTCGCCCTCGTGGTGGGCGAGATAAAGACGCATGCGGTCAGGGTCCTCGGCCCTCAGCGCGGTCCACATCCGCTGGAAGTAGGCCAGCGGGCGGGGAATGAACCGGTCCCGTTCGGCGGTCTCCACGTAGAGGTCGTAGAAGGCGGGCAGGTCCTCGTAGTCGCCCTGGACGACCTTGACGCCGGCCTTCTCCGCCTTCTTGATGTTGCGGCGCCACTGCTGATTCAGGCCCCGTTGGACCTCCTCCAACGGTCGCCCCGCGAAGGGCACTTGAAAGACGTAGCGCGGCTGGCCCGCGGCGAAGCCGTCCTCGTCACCGGGCTCGGTCTGCTGCCAGCCCATCCGCCGCAGCCGGTCGGCGATGTCGAAGGCCCGTGGCTCGTGCACGGTCGCCTCCACATCCCGCAACCGCCCGGCCTGCGGGTCGGCGATCGCCGCCTTGACCGCTTCGGCACTCCAGCGGCGGGCCACCACGGGCGGCCCCATCTTCACCGAGAACGCCCCCTGCCCCTTCAAGTACGCGAGCATCGGCTCCAGCCACTGCTCCAGATCCGGCGCGGTCCAGTCGATGACCGGGCCCTCGGGCAGATAGGCGAGGTACCGCTTCAGCCTCGGCAACGGCCGCAGCAGGACCAGTCCCACGCCGACGAGACGGTTGTTCTCGTCGAACCAGCCCAGGCTCTCCGCCCGCCAGTCCGGCTTCACATCCGCCCACGAGGGAACCTGCATGTGACTCACCGAGGGCCGGGCCCGGACGAAGGCCAGATGATCCTCACGGGTGATCGCCTTCAGGCGAAAGCTCATGCGCAGTGCTCCTTTGTTCGACGCACAAGCCTACTGAGGGTGTCGCAAGACCCGACGCTTCATCAACATGCGCGAGTCGTCCAACTCCTGGTACGACAACGGCACCCCGCTCGGGATACGGAAAGGCTCGGACGCGGTGTACTGCCCGCCGCGGTGTCGGCCGAGGGCATGGCCGAGGTGTTCGCGTTCAGTAGACGTCACCGTGTGAGATCTGCCTGCGATGCTACCGGGCACCTCTTGGCCCCTAGGCCGCGGTGGCGAAGGTGGGACACCGCTCGCAGCCTACGAGCGCGGCCAGGCGGCCGGCACAGCCGACGGCAGCGTTCCTGCAGCGCACCGAACAGGGCGTTGCTCTCCCGCTGGCCGATCACTTCGAGGTAGCCCGCCTTGGGGAAGACTGGCGTGACAGGTGGGATGCCCGTTGCTCTCTGGTGAGGTCCGGTTTCGCCGTGTAGCGTCATCGTCAGATGCTCTGGGTTCCGGTGCCTGCCCGCGCTTTGGCGTGGGCGCTTTGCTGTGCGGTGTCGGACCAAGGGTGTCACTTTCGGGTCCGCGCGGTGCGGGTCCGGTATCGAATGGAAGGCTCTCAGCATGGCCAGCGGAACCGTCAAGTGGTTCAACGCCGAAAAGGGTTTCGGCTTCATCTCCCAGGACGGCGGCGGGCCGGACGTCTTCGCGCACTACTCCAACATCAACGCCAGCGGCTTCCGTGAGCTTCAGGAGGGCCAGAAGGTGACCTTCGACATCGGCCAGGGCCAGAAGGGCCCGCAGGCGGAGAACATCACCCCCGCCTGATCTGGCTTCGTGCGGCTGCAGGTCCCGGAACCCCTTCGGGACCTGAGCCGTGTCCGGCAGGGCCTGAAGAGCCTGGTGCTGCATCCGCTGGCGGGCGGGATACCGGTGGCGGAGGGGCGGCACAGCGTCAGACTGTTCGCCGAGCGGGTGCTTCCGACGCTGGAGGATCGAGCCGGGCGATGAGCGTACGGCCGAGCCGCTGGAGTTCCTCGTCGTGGTCGACGCTCTTGAATCTGCCGCCGCGCCGGGGCAGGGCCAGTTGGTCGCGGAGCAGGGGCAGGGCCGGTGCTGCGAGGGGGCCCATGCGGTCCAGGCAGGCCGCGACGTGGTTGGCCGTCGCGGGGTTCCTGGCCATGGCCTGCAGCAGGGCGTCCAGGACGGCCGGCGCCTCGGCCTCGCCGCCGATTTCCCACAGGGCGGCCGCGCAATGAACCCGAACCCATTCGTAGTCGTGCGTCAGGAGGTCCCGCAGGCGCGGCAGGGCGACGGAGGCGGGCGGGCCTATCTCGCCGAGCAGATCCGCCGAGTCACTGATCCAGAAGGTGATGCGGTCGTCGAGGAGGCCGAGCAGGAGCGGCATGACCTCGGCCAGGTCACCGCCGACGGCCCACAGCGCGGCGACGGCGGCAGGCCGTACGTGCGCGTCGGTGGCGGTGGTCAGCGACCGGATGGTGTCCCGTGCGCCGGTCGCCGCCGGGCCGAACGCTCCCAGTGCCTTCAGGGCCGATCGCGCGACGCGGTCCTGCTCATGGCGCACCGCGGCGCCGAGCGTGTCCACGACCACAGGAACCGCAGCCGGGTCACCCAGCGCGGCCAGGGCGGAGAGGATCGCGTTGGCGCTCATCTCGGTCCAATGCTGTGAGAGGTCGGTCCGGCGCAGGTGGTCGCAGAGACGGGACACCAGCTGGTCCGCCGCCTGTGGCAGATGCCCTGCGACCTGGATCGCGCGCCAGGCGTCGACGTCGCTGTCCAGGGCCGCCAGCAGACTCGGCAGCGCGCGTGCGTCGCCGAGGCGCGCCAAGGCCCGGACGGCCTCCTGGTGACTTCTGCGCAGCCGCGCCTCCGGCGCGGCCCATACATCCGGGCCGTGCGCCGCGCGTTGGGCGTCGATGTGCGCGGCGAGTGGCTCCCGGGCCGGCCCGGCGATCGGGTGGCAGGACTCCAGGACGGCCGCGGCCTCGGCGGCGACCTCCTGGTCGGCCGTGGCGAGCTGGTCGGCGACCAGCAGAAGGAGCCGGGTGTGGTCCCCGCGCCAGGCCCGCATCAGCTCCCCGCTCAAACGGACCCCGTCC
>NZ_JBHYKH010000675.1:0-4111 GCF_042741275.1 Streptomyces sp. NPDC058964 | reverse complement strand
GGCGAGGGCCGCGCGGGCGATGGCGCGGGCGGTCAGGCGCCGGTCGCCCACGGCGGTGGCCGCGGCCTCGTCGGCGGCGCGCTCGGCGGCGAGCCGGATGGTCGCGCGCACCGGGCGCAGCGCCGGATGGCAGTGGGCGGCGAGTTCGGCGACCGCGAGGAAGAAGTGGTGGCCGCCCTCGTTGTGCGCCCGCTCATGGGCGAACAGGGCCTCCCGTTCGGCGGCGTCCAGGCTGCGCAGCATCGCGGTGGTGACGACGATGCGGTGCGGGCGCCCGGGCAGCGCGTAGGCATCGGGCAGCGGTGAGTCGACGACGCACAGATCACCCGCCGCAGGCCCGCTCGCCGCCTCCGAGCGGGCCGCGCGGAAGGCACGGGTCTGGCGCAGCACCGAGCGGGCCAGGGTCCAGGAGCACACGGCCAGGGTGCCCACGGAGGTCACCGCCACCGGGAGGACGAAGACGTCGGAGACGGTGCTCAGCGGATGGACGAGCTCGCCGAACGCGGCGAACAGCGGCAGCCTGAGCAGCCCGATGAGGACGAACGCCCCCAGCGCGGCCAGGGAGCAGCCCGCGAACGCCACGGCCGAGACGGTGATCACCCACAGCGCGGCGACGGGCGCCAGCCGGCCGAACGCCCGCCGGGCCAGGGCCGGCATGGCGAACGGCAGCAGGAGCGGGAGGAGGAGCAGCGCCGTCATCGCGCACCGGGTTCGAGCAGGTCGCGCAGTATGCGCTCGTCGTCGGCGCTGAGCTGGGCGACGAAGCGGGCGAGCACGGTCTCGCGGTCGCTGTCGCGGTCGAGTTCCGTGTGCATGCGGCGGGCGGTGAGGCCCTGGGCGTCCTGGACCGGGTGGTAGGCGTAGCCGCGGCCCTGCCGCTGCCGGTCGACGACGCCCTTCTCGTGCAGGCGGGACAGGATCGTCGTCACCGTGGTGCGCGCCAGACCCGCGCCGAGGCTCAGTTGCACCTGGCCGGGCGTCTGGGGGGCACCGGCGGCCCACAGGGCGGCCATGACGCTCGCTTCGAGCTCGCCGGCGGGCCGGCGTTCGTCCTTCGAGTCGGTCATGGAAACGTTCCTCACCCCGTCCTCGTCCACGGTCCGCTGTCCGGTGGACCGTCTACGCGATTGTAGTCGGCCGGGTGGTCGTCGTACGACCGTGCCGGTACGCCCATCATGAAAGGGACGTGCGGCCATGAAAGGGGCGTGCGGCGGTGACCGCGGGATTCGGCACGCCCGGAGCGGGACCGGGACGACAGACCTAGGTCATGGGCCCGAGGCGCCCCGGGGACCCGGTCGGTAGCGTCCGGGACATGAAGATCACCGAGCCGCCACGCGGCCCCGAGCAGCGCAAGCGCGACGTACTGGCCCGCCTGGAGCGGGAGTCGGACGTCTGGGTGGCCACGGCCGGCACGGACGGCTCGCCGTGTCTCGTGGCGCTCTGGTTCGTCTGGGACGGGGAGTTCGTCTGGCTGTCCACCCGGGTCTCCAACCCGACCGGCCGCAACCTGCGGGACGGCGCCCGTGCCCGGCTGGCCTTCGCGGACACGCGGGACGTCGTACTCCTCGACGGGGAGGCGGCGGTGTTCACCGCACAGGAGGTGCCGTCCGCTGCGGCCGGCGCGTTCCTGGCGAGGACGGGCTGGGATCCACGCGAGGACAGCCCGTCGTACGCCTACTTCCGGGTCCGGCCGCTCGCGGTGCAGGCCTGGCGCGAGGAGCACGAACTGCGTGGCCGGCATCTGATGCGGGACGGGGAGTGGGCCGTCTGAGTCCCGCCGGTCAGCCGGCCTGTGTACGCGCCCCGTTCAGCCGCGCCACCTCGTCCTCGGACAGGCGCAGGGCGCCCGCGGCAACGTTCTCGACGAGATGGCCGGGGTTGCCGGTGCCGGGGATGGCGAGCACGTGCGGGCCCTGGTGCAGGGTCCAGGCGATGCGGACCTGAGCGGGGCTCGCCCCGTGCTCGCGGGCCACGGTGAGCACCACGTCGTCGTGGTGCTGCGTGGCGCCGCGCGGTCCGCCGTCTCCGGCGACCGCGTATAACGGCACGAACGCGATGCCCCGTTCACCGCAGATGCGCAGCATCTCGTCGCCGACGGGACCGGGCCGGTCCACCGCGTACCGGTTCTGGACACACACCACCGGGGCGATCTCGAGGGCCTCGGCGAGCTGGTGCGGCCCGACGCCGGAGATGCCGAGGTGCCTGATCAGGCCCGCTTCCCGCAGTTCGGCGAGGGCGCCGAAGTGCTCGGCGACGGACTCCTGGCGGCCGGTCCGGCGGAGGTTGACGACGTCGAGGTGGTCGCGGCCGAGCTGGCGCAGGTTCTCCTCGACCTGGCCGCGCAGCTGGTCGGGCCGGGCCGGGGTGCCCCACTCCCCCTGCTGGTCGCGGTGGGGGCCGACCTTGGTGACGATCACCAGGTCCTCGGGGTATGGGGCGAGCGCGCTGTTGATGAGTTCGTTGGCCGAGCGCAGGGACGAGAAGTAGAAGGCGGCCGTGTCGATGTGGTTCACGCCGAGTTCAACGGCCTTGCGCAGCACGGCGATCGACCGTTCGCGGTCGCTGGGTGTGCCCAGGTGGAAGGCCGCGCTGCCGGTCAGCCGCATCGCGCCGAAGCCGACGCGGTTGACGTGCAGGTCACCGAGGTTCCAGGTCCCCGCGGTGTCCGCGGTGATCGTTTCGGAGGTCATCGGCGGAGTCTCGCACATGCCCCCGGTGCGGACGCGAGCGGACTACGGGTAGGTGTAGGTGTTCAGTGCGGCAACGGCCGACGCCGGGTCGCCGAGGTCGTAGCGGTCCACGGCAAGGAAGTTGGGCTTCCTGCGGGCCGCCGGCTGGCAGAAGCGCCGGGCGCGGTCGGCGAGTTTGGTGTTGTCCGTCTGTGCCGTCCCGGCGATGGTGGCGTCGCGGAAGTGGTTCATGACGAACAGGGGCCGGAAGCCGGTCTCGGTGCGGGTCAGCGGGATGTTGGTGCCCGCGTCGTACCAGCGGCTGTAGCAGGACCAGTCGGAGGAGCCGAGGCCGGAGCCCATGGACCAGTAGTTCTCCACGGTCCACTCCCGCTGGTACATCACGCCGAAGCTGTCCCGGGTCAGACCCGCGGACTCGTCGGCGGAGCGGCTGTGGTCGGTGAAGATCAGCAACCGCTGGTTCGCGGCGACGAGATCGGCGAGCGTGGGCCAGCCGTTGTGGCGCACACCGGTCCGGTCGGGACGGTAGAGGACGTCCGGCAGGCCGTTGACACGGGCGAGTTCGGAACGCAGCACACCGGGGTCGACGTAGTCCTCCAGGAAGACGGTGACGAACTGGTCGGGGTGGGTCCTGAGGAAGTCGACCACCCGCTGCAGGTCGACCCACAGCGCGACGGGCCTGCTGACCAGCGTGCAGCTGTTGTGGCAGAGGATCGCGCCGTCCGGGGTCTGGTGGACGTCCAGCATGAAGCCGCGTACTCCGTCGCCGAGTTGCCGGCTGATGCCGCGGCTCTGGTTGGGGAAGAAGTTCACGAAGGGCGGGGCGAAGCCGCCGTCGACGCCGTTGGCATAGGCGTTGTGCGCGGTGAGGAAGGTGACCTGGTCGAGGGTGCGCCGGTCCTGCGGCGGCATGGGGCTGGTGACGGGGCCGACCGGGGTGAGGTACCAGGCGGCGAGGCTGCCGGAGCCGCCGACGGCCAGCTGGGCCGGGTAGTCGGCGCCGGAGGGCTGGGCCGCCACGGTCAGGTGGCGGTCGGCGCCCGGGACCTCGATGGTGTAGCGGTCGTCACCGGCCGGTGCGATGTCCCAGGCGGCGTCCGTGCTGGTACAGGCCACGGTCCTGGCCTGGTCGCCGAAGCGGCCGAGGCAGCTGCCGGCCGTGTCGGCGCTCTCCAGGACGTACGCGGATCCGCTCGCCCTCAGGTTCCACTGCTGGTGGTCCTCGTCGCCCTTGGGTCTGTGCTGTTCCACCGCTCCCCCGTTGTCGGCCGCGTTCAGACCGGTCACGGCGCTCTGGACGTAGTAGGCGCCGGCGGCGGGAACCGTGGTGACGGCGTGCGAGGGAGGTGCGACGGCCGCAGCGACGAGCGCGGCGGCCAGGGCGAACAGGGCGTGGGGGGTGCGCATGCGGGTTCCCATCC